>CAMWXF010000033.1 GCA_947178115.1 uncultured Lachnospiraceae bacterium | reverse complement strand
GTATTAAATACTACGATCCCCTTCTCCGCACACTTATCCAACGGAATATTATTGACACCCGCTCCGGCTCTCGCAATGGCAAGCAGATTATCCGACAGCTCCATATCATGCATAGCGGCACTTCTCACCAAGATTCCGTCAGCCTCATCCATGTTATCTGTCTTCACATATTGATCGTTGAATTTCTCCAAACCGACCCCTGCGATGGGATTTAAACAATGATACTTAAACATTCGTATATCCTCTTTTCTATTTTTCTGTCTTTTCTTCGAACTCCCTCATAAATGCGACCAGCTTCTCCACACCTTCTATCGGCATAGCATTATATATGCTCGCCCGCATACCACCCACGGTACGGTGTCCCTTCAGATTCACGAAGCCCGCTTCTGTCGCAGCCTTGATAAACTTCGCATCCAATTCCTCATTACCGGTTACAAACGGCACGTTCATAAGGGAACGATCCTCTTTTCTGACGGTCCCTTTAAACAGTTTGCTCTCATCCAGAAAATCATACAGGATCTTCGCCTTCTTCTCATTCAACGCCTTCATGGCTTCCAGTCCGCCGTTTTTCAAGAGCCATTTAAACACCTTGCCGCAGATATAGATACCGTAGCAGGGCGGTGTATTATACAAAGAATCATTATCCGCATGAACCTTATATTTCATCATGGTAGGTGTACCCGGAAGCACATCATCCGTAAGCAGGTCTTCTCTGATAATCACAATCTGCGTCCCCGCAGGTCCTACGTTCTTCTGCACACCCGCATAGACCATGCCGTACTTGGATATATCCATAGGCTCAGACAGGAAACAGGACGACACATCCGAGACAAGAATCTTGCCTTTCGTATCAGGCAGTTTATGGAATTTTGTGCCATAGATCGTGTTATTCTCGCATATGTACACATAATCCATATCGTCTGTGATCGGCAGATCGGAACAATCCGGAATATAGGAAAAAGTCTGATCCGCTGAGGATGCCAGCTCCACCGCTTCACCGTAAATCTTCGCCTCGGCAAAGGCTTTCTTCGCCCACTGTCCCGTCAGGATATAGCCTGCCTTGCGATTTTTCATAAGGTTCATAGGAACAGAGGCAAAAATCAGGCTTGCACCGCCCTGCAAAAACAATACTTTATAGTTGTCGGGAATATTCAGAAGCGTTCTTAAATCTGCCTCCGCCTCTTTGATAATCGTATCATATGCCTTGGATCGATGGCTCATCTCCATGACCGACATGCCGGTTCCCTTATAGTCTAACATTTCCTCCGCCGCTTCCCGTAAGACCTCCTCCGGCAAAACAGCAGGGCCTGCTGAAAAATTGTACACTCTAGCCACTTTTATCTCCTCCAATTGAATAAACATAATTTATAGACCAACAAACATTTTACCTTTTTCCCATACTTTAGTCAATTACAACGTGAAATTTTTTAGTAGAACATTACCACCGGCGTTCCGACTTCCACACTCTCATACAACTGTACCATGGTATCTCTGGGTGTGTTAATACATCCGTGGGAACCGTTCGTCTGATAAATCGTTCCGCCGAACCTGCTGCGCCAGGCTGCATCGTGAATGCCGATATTACCTTTCACCGGCATCCAGTAATCCACATGCGAAGCATACCCCGGTCCCCTTAAAATACGATCTGTCTGTTTCAAATACACATAATTGACACCGGCGGGAGTTCCCATTTTTCGGGAAGTATTACCGGTCACAATGGGAGTCGCGATCTGCTGTACCCCTTTTACATAATAGTACATCATCTGTTCTCCCATATCTACTTCCACATATGTGTCCCCGATATCATCTTTCCCCTGCTGCAATGCCGTCTGTATATACTCCGGCTCATGAACCTCTTTCCTGTGATTCATGAAGGCTTCCGTCAGATAAGCCACTTCCGCTTCGCGATCGATCTTATTGCCGTAAGTACCGCCCTCAACGGTTACCAGTTCTCCTCTGGTTGCCCGAAACTGCCTGCTTCCTCCGACCGTATCATACTGTGCTGCAAGTGTATCAACAAACTCCTCTATCGCGCCTTCGCGCAATTTAAGATTACCACTGTCGTCCATGGCAAAACTGCCGTCCTCCGCAAGCTCTATCCACTCACAGACTACCGATCCGTCAACGGCAATCTGCTCTTCTCCCATCTGATAGACGATGCCGCACTCCTGAAAACTTTTCACCTGTTCCCACATTCCGAGTGTATCCTGCATCTGGGACGTCAATGCCAGATCATGATAACATCCTGCCTCTTCCAGAGAAAGCTCTTTTTCGGACTGCTCTATGGCTCTTGTAATCGCCTCTCCCGCCTCATCTGTCGACAGAACGTCCTGCCTCTCATTTATAAGTTCATATCCCTGATCTGTCTTAACAATAGCAACTTTACGTTCTTCCTCCGGATGCTCTCTCGCCGTCAGCATAAAGGGCATCTGATCCAGAACATCAGCAAGCGCCTGCCCGTCATAGGACACGACCGGAATAAGATCCACACTGTCACCATAAAACAGGCTCTCAATCCACATCCACGGATTCTGCTGTTTCCGGTATACTTCCAATGCTTTCATAAAATCAAATTGATAGTCGATCTCCTCTGCGGATATAAAGTAGGAATTGCCTTCCATGTCATAAACAGTAAGTCCCTCATATGCAAAACCGGGCACGAGTTCATCATTTACATCCTGAATGCTTTTTCCTGTGCAGTATACGCCGTTAATCCACGTTCCGTAAGTAAACGCATTGTGGTAGTAAATGGCCAGTCCGATGTATGTTCCCATCAGACTGACCAGAATAATACATAATATGATCACCAAATGTTTCAATAATCTTTTCATAAAGATGTTTCCAGTCAATTTTAATTCACGCCATCTTCCGTATTGCTTCCGGTGACAGCCCTTACTGTTCTTTCTTTAACAGATCCGCCGCGTCAAACGCCTCACTAATAGGTGCACCTGCCGGAACCATAGGAAATACCTTGTCATCTTCCGGAATGATGCAGTCTAACAATACCGGTTTCTTCAAAGCGATCGCCCGCTCGATGGCAGGTGCCACTTCCTCTTTCTTCGTCACTCTGATCGCCTCACATCCCAGTCCTTCCGCTACCTTGCAGAAATCCACACCGTCATTTAAGACTGTCTGGGAATAACGCTTGCCGTAGAATAGTGTCTGCCACTGCCTCACCATGCCAAGCACGTGATTGTTGATTACCACTTGAATAATCGGGATATTATAGCGGCTTGCCGTGGCAAGTTCATTCATATTCATACGGAAGCAGCCATCCCCTGCAATGTTAATACAGATCTTATCCGGCTGTCCCATCTTCGCGCCTATGCAGGCTCCCAGACCATATCCCATGGTGCCCAGTCCGCCTGATGTAAGCAATGTGCGGGGCATGGAATATTTATAGTACTGCGCTGCCCACATCTGATGTTGTCCCACATCCGTGGTAATCACCGCACTGCCCTTCGTTACTCTGTCGATCTCCTCAATAATATATGGACATGACAATGTGGATTCATCATAACTTAACGGATATTGCTCCTTTAATTGTGTAATATGCTGCATCCACTCCGTATGTTCCTGCTGTTCCAGCTGTGCATTGATTCTGCACAGCACTTCTTTCAAATCTCCCACAAGAGAAACGTCTGTCTTAATATTCTTATTAATCTCCGCGGCATCGATATCAATGTGCAGTACCTTGGCATTCTCCGCAAACTTGTTCGGATTACCCACCACACGATCAGAGAATCTGGCTCCCAATGCAATCAGCAGATCACACTCACTGACTCCGAAATTAGAAGTTTTCGTGCCATGCATACCGATCATACCCGTATAACGCGCCTCATGCCCGTCACAGACACCTTTACCCATCAGTGTGTCACAAACCGGTGCGTCCATTCTCTGCGCAAAATCTCTTACCTCCCGATATGCACCGGAGATCACCGCTCCGCCGCCCACATAAATATATGGTTTTTTCGATTCTTTTAAAAGTGTCAGTGCTGCCTGCAGTTCCCCCTCCGTATAACCGGAACAAGGCTTTACCGCCTCCGGTGTCTCAGGCTCAAACTCACAGCTGTTAGATGTTACATCCTTCGTGATATCCACCAGCACCGGACCCGGTCTTCCGCTGCCCGCAATGGCAAAAGCTTTACGAAGCGTTTGCGCCAGAATATTGATATCCTTCACAATATAATTATGCTTTGTGATCGGCAGGGTCACACCGGCGATATCAACTTCCTGGAAAGAATCTTTTCCAAGAGAGGGTAATACCACATTACATGTGATCGCCACCATAGGCACGGAATCCATATATGCTGTAGCAATACCCGTCACCAGATTGGTAGCGCCCGGACCGCTGGTCGCCAGACACACACCTACCTTACCTGTCGCTCTGGCATATCCGTCCGCGGCATGCGCAGCTCCCTGTTCATGGGAAGTCAAAATATGGTTTATTTCATTACTATGTTGATACAATGCGTCGTATACATTCAGAATCGTTCCGCCCGGATATCCGAACACGGTATCCACACCCTGTTCTTTCAGACACTCTACAACGATCTCTGCACCGGTTAATTTCATGATCTATACTCCTCCTACTGTTTTCTCATCACTTATTCTGCCGTCAGGCTTTGCACAACATCACAAATCTCAATGATTTGCGGGTATCTCCAAAATAGCGCCTCTGTTACCGCTCGTAACCATCTCACGGTATCTTGCCAGATATCCGCTCGTTACTTCCGGTTCTCTGGGCTGCCACTTTGCTCTTCTGGCCGCCAATTCCTCATCGGATACTTTCACATCCAACTTCATATTCGGAATATCTATACTGATAATATCCCCCTCTTCCACAAACGCGATCGGCCCGCCGACCGCAGCTTCCGGAGATACATGTCCGATGGAAGCCCCACGGGATGCGCCAGAGAATCTGCCGTCCGTAATCAGCGCCACGCTGGACCCAAGCCCCATTCCTGCGATTGCAGAAGTAGGATTTAACATTTCACGCATACCGGGACCGCCCTTGGGTCCTTCATAACGGATGACTACCACATCGCCCGGTACGATTTTGCCGCCCTTGATGGCTGCTATGGCATCCTCCTCACACTCAAATACTCTTGCCGGTCCTTCATGAACCATCATTTCTTCTACCACCGCGGAACGTTTGACTACGCTGCCGTCAGGTGCCAGATTGCCTTTCAGCACGGCGAGTCCGCCCGTCTTACTGTAGGGATTATCCACAGTTCTGATTACCTCCGGATTCTTATTAACCGCATCTTTAATATTCTCACCGATGGTCTCACCGGTCACAGTCATACATTCCGTATGCAGAAGACCGATATCCGCAAGTTCTTTCATAACTGCATAGACACCGCCTGCCTCGTTTAAATCTTCCATATAAGTAGGTCCTGCCGGTGCCAAATGACACAGATTAGGGGTCTTCTCACTAATCTCATTAGCGTAAGAAATATCAAAATCAAAACCAACCTCATGCGCGATTGCAGGCAGATGCAACATGGAATTGGTGGAGCATCCCAAAGCCATATCCACCGTCAACGCATTCAGTATGGCTTCTTTTGTCATAATATCTCTGGGACGGATATTCTCCTGCAACAGCTTCATAACAGCCATACCGGCATGCTTCGCCAGCTTGATACGCTCGGAATAAACCGCGGGTATCGTACCGTTGCCGCCAAGTCCCATACCCAGCACTTCCGTCAGACAGTTCATGGAATTCGCTGTATACATACCGGAACAGGAGCCGCAGGTAGGGCACGTCTTCTCCTCAAACTCTCTTAGTTCTTCGTCGTTCATGGTTCCCGCCGCATAGGAGCCCACAGCTTCAAACATGGAAGAAAGACTTCTCTTCTGCCCGTGCACATGACCCGCCAGCATAGGTCCGCCCGATACAAATACGGTCGGAACATTAATACGCGCCGCCGCCATAAGCAGGCCGGGCACATTCTTATCGCAGTTAGGCACCATCACAAGTGCGTCAAACTGATGTGCCAATGCCATGCACTCCGTAGAATCTGCAATCAGATCTCTTGTAACCAGAGAATATTTCATTCCGATATGTCCCATGGCAATACCGTCGCAAACCGCAATTGCCGGAAATACAACCGGCACGCCTCCTGCCTCAGCCACACCAAGCTTTACGGCATTCACAATCTTGTCCAGATTCATATGTCCCGGCACGATCTCATTATAGGAGCTGACGATACCTACCATAGGCTTTCTCATCTCCTCCTCCGTAAATCCCAATGCATTAAATAAACTCCTGTGCGGTGCCTGCTGTACGCCCGCCTTTACATTATCGCTTCTCATACTCATTCTCCTTTATCATTATTTTCCATGTATAGGATAAATCTATCATTTTCATAGACAGCTTCCATCCGTTCGACTATCCGCGATGCTGCAAACTCTTCCTGTGTCAGATACAGTTTCCAATCATCGCCGCTCCAATCAATAACATCTGTATTGTAATCTAATAGCAGATACTTGTCCGCCAGCACGGCCTCCGCCTCTGTCAAATCGCGGGTAAGCCGCTCTCCATCTATGTCATATAAAAATAACAATAGATATTCCTGATCACAGTCCGTCACGGCAATCTTCTGCAGCCGGGACAACTCTGCCTGTTCATAAGCATCCTCTATTGCCGCCTCCCTGTCGCTGTACTGAGCCTGATAAGACGGAGTAAGCAGCATGACAATACACAGAATTCCTGCGGCCATGCTTCCGAATATCGGCATGTATTTTCCGATCTGTCCGGAAATAAATCCTCTAACGGCAGCCTGCCAAAGCCATGTGACCGCAAAAGCCACCAAAGCACCTGCGAAAGAAAACACTCTGTAATATGGCAGCGAACACAAACAGATCTGCATAAGCGGAATCACAATCAGGCTGACTGCCAGATAGATCTCCATGAAGCAATCATAACGCTCGTTTTCTTCGGCAGGTTTATTCCTATAACCATTGTTATTTATTCTCTTTATAATACAGTACACCACATGCATAATACAGAGAATCAAAAGAACCGCCAGTATCACTGCACCACCCATGTAAAATTCATTTAGCAGGCTGTGCAGCCAGCTTATAAATTTACCGGCAAATCCCTCTCTGCCAACGCTTTGGATATACGGCGTTGCCAGCATATATTCAATCCCGGTCCGCAGTGCCGCAAACGGCGCATGCAGGATAATTGCCCCATGCCCCATGCCGTAGTATGCACTGCCTTCTGTTTTCATAAGCAAATTGGAACCGATAGCAAGCCATACCACCCCATACAACCCTAACGTACAGACCGCCCCGGCCAGAGAAGTGAGAACCAATCGCCAAAAATCTCTGTACTCGCCGCATGCAAGCAGAATAACACCACCCACAAGGCAAATCGGAATCACAACATACAGACTGCTGGGGATCGCATACAACGCGAGCGCCAAGCTTATGCCGAAGCATATATAGTCCCGAATACGTTCTTTATGCTCTACCGTAATACACAGCAGTTCGTATATTGCCACAAAATAACAGAATGATACAAGTGCATATCCTCTTCCCTGCACCGCAAGCTGGTTCACCAGTTTCATACCCGCATAGAGAAAAACAGGGATAAGCGCCAGTCCGCGCATAAAACATTTTCTGCCGATCCGAAAAATCAGTACCATACTTCCGAGACTGCACAGATAAGAAATACCTCGCAGCGCAATGGCGGAATTTCCGAAAATGCCAAGACATGCCGACAACACTGAATATCCGATATGATTATTGGGCAATGGCCAGTGAATTGCCGCATAAACCGGTCCTCTACTGATAAAAAAATAGTAAGTGTAGAGTTCGTCATACCACGGTGTCAGCGCAAACATACGCCAGCCGTAATACACCGCCAGACCCAAAAGAAACAGAATAAAAACAGTTGTCTCTATATCAAGTTTATTCCGTTTATTGTTCTGTTCCATAAAAATTCCCTGCATTTTCCGTATCGGTTCTTTTCTATTTGATCCGCTCTGCCAAAAGATCTCCCATCTGTCTGCACCCTACCTGAGTACATCCCTCAGCCATAATATCGCTCGTGCGGTAACTGCTCTGAAGGACCTCTCTTACCGCACTCTCTACCGCATCTGCTTCACGATCCAGATCGAAGCTGTAACGCAACATCATTGCCGCAGAAAGAACCGTGGCAATCGGATTCGCAATATCTTTTCCGGCAATGTCCGGTGCAGAACCATGGCTCGGCTCATACAGACCAAACTTCGTATCATTTAAGGAGGCCGAAGCCAGCATTCCGATAGATCCGGTCACCATGCTCGCCTCATCGGACAGGATATCGCCAAACATATTTTCTGTCAGAATAACATCAAACTGTGCGGGATCTTTGACAAGCTGCATCGCGCAGTTATCTACCAGCATATGTTCTAAAGTCACTTCCGGATACTTCTTCGCGACCTCATCCACCACGCTTCTCCACAATCTTGAAGAAGCCAGCACGTTGGCCTTATCCACGCTGGTCACTTTCTTTCGCCGCTTCATGGCGATATCAAATCCCTTTACGGCAATCCGCCTGATCTCATTCTCATCATATACAAGCGTATCAAATGCCTTTCTCACTCCGTTCTCCTCAATCGTCCTCTTCTCTCCGAAGTAGAGTCCACCGGTCAGCTCACGCATAATCATCATATCAAATCCCGTGGCAGCTATCTCATCTTTTAAAGGACAAGCCGCCACCAGTTCGTCATACAATACCGCGGGTCTCAGATTCGCAAAAAGATTCAGTTCCTTCCTGATTGCCAGCAGTCCGGCTTCCGGTCTTAAGGAAGGCTCCAGACGATACCACGGAGAAGTCGTCGTATCTCCGCCGATAGACCCCATCAATACGGCATCACCGCTCTTCGCCGTTTCAACCGCTTCCTTTGTCAGGGGAACACCATGCACGTCAATAGACGCACCGCCCATCAGAATATCCGTATAATGCATGGTATGCCCGTACCGCTTGGCCACAGCATCAAGAACTTTCTTTGCTTCCGCTATAATCTCCGGTCCGATCCCGTCCCCCGGAATGCATGTAATCCTCAAATCCATATCAATCCCTCATTTCCATGTCATTTGTCGCAAAATATCACTTAT
The DNA here is from genome assembly GCA_947178115.1 of uncultured Lachnospiraceae bacterium. Classification (GTDB taxonomy): domain Bacteria; phylum Bacillota; class Clostridia; order Lachnospirales; family Lachnospiraceae; genus UBA3282. The sequence continues at coordinate 1,439 of CAMWXF010000033.1, read as the reverse complement.
ATATCATAGTCTATTCTTCTATAAATTTCAAGAAGAGTTTGTCCTTGCCTTCTCTATGGTATCAGAAAAGAAAAGAGACGAACAGTTAAGTCCGTCTCTTACTTCTCTTGTCTCAATCACAGTCTGCCGTAATCTCTTATGGTATCTGTAATCCGATATTCAGCGTTTAGTTTGCTGTAAAGGCTTTTTCTGCAAGTACGTTGTCATCAGGATCTGTATAACGCATAACAACCGTGCAGGCTCCGTCCTGTCCGATCACATCATCGAACTGCTTAACCTGTGCTTTGAATGTATCTGCCTGTGCATCTAATGCAGCGGAAAGTGCCTCACCCATACCGTCAACGATCATGGAGCTGTCCTCAATCTTGATGATTACGGTGAACTCATTGCCACTTACTTCACAATCTGCAGACATACCGTCACCTGCCATAGCATCAAAAGCGCTCTTCAAAGCTGCCGAAACGGTAGGATCATTGTAGTAATCCTCTAAGGTTGTATAATCGCCCACATCTGCAACGTCTGCGTCATCCGCCTCATCTTCAGCCTCTGCTTCTGCATCATCTGCCGGCTCTTCTGTCTCAGGCTCTGTCTCCTCTTCCGTTTCCGGCTCAACTTCTGCAGAATCATCCGTGTCTGCAACCTCTGTCTCCGTTCCCGCTGTTGCAGCAGCATCATCACCGCCACAAGCAGTCATGGATAATGTAAGCGCCATAATTGCTGCACATGCAACTAATTTCACTGTTCTTATTTTCATAATATTCTCCTCCTTTTACTCTTCACGAGTCACTGTGCTTTATCACACAACTCCGCATTCTACACGATGTGGAATGCACTGTCAAGAGATAATCTTGCATTTTGTAGATGTTTACAAAAGAACCATATTATGGAAATCGTTTTCCGTCCTTTCTCACAAATAAAACCCGAGCTACGCTCGATTGCGAGCAAGCTCGGGTTTTTAATTCTTATTCCGCATCTGCCTTCTCGATCTGTGCAACCGCGGACTTCTGCATAGGAATACGACAGTTCTTGTTGCTGCCGAATTCAACGATAATCGTATCCTCCGTAATGTCGATCACAATGCCGTAGAAACCGCTTGTCGTAAGCACACAATCGCCGACGCTCATCTCCGCTAACATCGCCGCCATTCTCTTCTGTTCTTTCTTCTGCGGACGAATCATAATAAAATACATAAATGCCACAATTACAACAATGTAAAGAATCATGACCATGCCGCCGCCTGTTGCCGCCGCTGCTGCTCCGTCACCTGTCAATAAAATACCCATATCTTTTTCCTCCATATATTCCTATATGACCTGGCAATAACTTCAGCCATGTCATACGTCTAAGCGATCAAAACATATCATACACAAAACAAGTTAAGAAAACAAGCTTTTTTAGATTCTTTTTAGATTTCCGCACTGTTTTCCCCGCTACGGCAC
>CAMWXF010000032.1 GCA_947178115.1 uncultured Lachnospiraceae bacterium | reverse complement strand
TTATTATACTATAGATAGTGCAAAAATGCGATAGAGGATTGGAAGTTTACTGGGATGAAGATATTATATGTATACGGCATGTCAACGGAAAAGGATGTTATTTATAATCTGCGTAAGCTGGGATATAAGGCGGAGGAATATCCGGACGTGCAGAAAAATTCTATGTTAAATGATGAAGAGATCGAAAAGCTGATTACGTATATCAGGAAAAATCATATTACCCATGTGATGTCAACCCACTTGATTTATAATGTCGCCTTTGCGGCGTGTAAGACAGATATTAAATATATTTCCATTATCTGGGATGCGCCATATATAAAAATATACACACCCTTTGGCAGACTGGATAATTGTTGGTTTACCGTATTCGACCGGCTTGACTATGAAAGATTTAAGACGGATGGGATACCGCATGTACTGTATCAGCCGTTGGCAGTCAATAAATATAATGTGTTGAAATGGGATGTCAAGCGGAAACTGGGCGGAAACTATGTTAATGACATCAGTTTTATCGGCAGGCTTTATGAAGATAATTTGTATGATAAGAATTTAAGCATGATGCCGGAGCAGATGCAACAGTATTTCACCAGTATTTTTGAGGAGGCAGTTTTCAGGTGGGATGGAGAGAACCGAATTTACGGCAAGACCGCCAAGGAGATTCTGGACTATATCAAGCTTGTCAGTCCGGAATTTGATCTGGATAATATCTATGATATCGAGGACGTCAGATATTTTGAAGTGCTGTACCTGATCAGAAAAATCGCTAATATTGAGAGAATCTGTACGTTGAATGCCTTGGCGGAACAGTTTCAGGTGACTTTCTATACGGATTCTAAGGTAGAGCAGTCACAATTAGAGAATGTAAAGATCATGCCGCCGGTTGAGTGGGGCGAGGCAGCTTCCATAATTTATGCGGGCAGTAAGATCAATCTGAATATCTCTTTGAAGGGAATAGAAGGCGGAACGCCGCAGAGGATTATGGATATTCTGGGGGCCGGCGGATTTGTCCTGACGAATTATTGTGCGGAGACAGCGGAACTCTTCGAAGAAGACCGGGAAATCGTTATGTTTAAGACACCGGAAGAGCTGATCGATAAGGTGGAGTATTACCTTGCACATGACAAAGAGCGTGAGGAGATCGCAAGGGCAGGGCGCAGGAAGGTATTGAACTGTTATACTTACGACAAAAAGCTAAAGCAGCTTATGGAGTGGGTGGAGAAGGAGACATGATTTGAAATATTTAGTCGTACAAGCGGTATGGACGCAGGACAGTGTCACAGACATGGCGGAAACGTTAAGGAAAATGGGCTATGAAGCGGAAGAATATCCCGTTCAACTGGAGATGGCCTCTTATCTGTCTGATGATGAAATAGAAGGGCTTATGGCATACGTGAAAGAGCATCAGGTTCAGGTGATCATAACGATCTATTTTGTTATGAATGCGTTGATGGCAGCTTATAAGTGAGGGATAAAGTATGCCGCTGTCTTGTGGGATGCTCCGTATTTGGAAATCTATAATCAGCTGAGTAAGATTGATAATGTATGGATTTCTACGTTTGACAGATTAGAGCGGGAGCGGTTTAGGACGTATGGAATGCCGCATGTTATTTACCAGCCGCTGTCAGTCAATGCGGATAAAGTTATAGAGTGGAACAGGGAGATTCAGAAGACACTGCAGGGACGTTATATCTATGACATCAGTTTTGTGGGTAATCTATACGGCAATAATTCTTATAAGGATAATTTGAAGTATATTCCGTTGGAATTACAGTATTATTTTAACAGTATTTTTGAGGAAGCGGCGTTTCGCTGGGATGGTGTCAACAGAGTATACGGTAAAACAAGCGCGGATATTGTGGAGTACATCAAAAAGGTCAGCCCGGAATTCTCTCTTGAGAATCGACAGGACATCGAGGATGTCAGATATTTTGAATGTAACTGTCTGATCAGGGAGATTGCGTGCATAGAACGGATTCTGGTTCTCAATCTGTTGGCGGAGGATCATCGGGTCACACTATATACGACCGATCGTGAAACGGCTGAAGATAAGCTGCAAGGCGTTGAGGTCTGCCCGCCGGTGAAGTATGGGAAAGCGGCATCGCTTGTGTATGCGGGCAGTAAGATTAATCTGAATATCACATTAAAGGGAATAGAAGGCGGAACGCCGCTTAGAATCCTGGATATTATGAGTGCAGGCGGATTTGTGATGACAACCTACTGTGAAGAGACGGCGGAGTTGTTCGAAGAGGATCGGGAGATCGTGATGTTCCGGTCGCCGGAAGAACTGATGGAGAAGGTGGACTACTATCTGACCCACGACAGAGAGCGGAAACAGATTGCAAGGCGTGGATACGAGAAGGTCATGAAGTGTTACACCTATGAGAAGAAGATGGGAGAGCTGATCGACTGGATCGAGAGCGGAGTGAGCAAGATGGATCAGAGTGAAGACAGAAGTGAAAGGAATGGATAGAGATATGGACAGCCAGAGCTTACGGAAGCAGGTGGATGAATTACTTTCTATGAAGAAATGCGAGGAGACAGTAAGCCTGCTGATGGAAAATGAGGAGATTGCAAAGTATGACAGGGATCTTCTTAAAATATTTTATTTGATTCCGGTCTGTAATACGGAAAGAGAGGCAGGGCAACAGACGCTTTTCACAAAGGTATCAGGGATAGAGGAATTGTTGGAGAGAGATAGGAGAGTTAAGTTTTATCTCAGAAGGATTGCATTTGATGTGTTGGACGATGAGGAGGAATTCTGTACATTTTGCAGGCAGAATCAGGTCTCTCTTACTGAATTATTTATTGAGACTTATTGTAATGCCGTACATAAGGAGAAGGTACAGGCATTTATTCAGAGAAAAGTAGCGGAAGGAAAACTGAAAGCATGAATGAGGTTGATCAGAATAAAGTCTGCTTTATCATTTGCAGCAGTGACCGTTTTTATACGGAGGAATGCCTTTATTATATTCACCACTTAAATATTCCGGAAGGGTTTCAGATCGAAGCGCTTACGGTGGAGGATGCCAAGTCCATGGCGGCGGGATATAATGAAGCAATGCAGGCGTCTGATGCCAAGTATAAGGTTTATCTGCATCAGGATGTATTTATTGTGAATCATGATTTTATACGGGATATTGTAGATATTTTTCAAAGGGACGAGCAGATTGGAATGATCGGCATGATCGGTTCCCCGAAACTTCCGGACAGCGGTATTATGTGGGAAGGAAAGAGGTGCGGCGCGATCTATATACCAGGATATCTCCATGATGATTTATTCCGTCCGGGAGACAGCGCATTAACAGAAGTGGAAGCCATAGATGGTCTGCTTATGATCACCCAGTACGACATTCCGTGGAGGGAAGATCTGTTTGATAAATGGGATTTCTATGACTGTTCACAAAGTCAGGAGTTTATCAGGCGTGGTTATAAAGTGATCGTTCCTGAATTGGAAGAGCCGTGGTGTCTGCATGACAGCACGATATCAAATTTGGGTGCATATGAAGGGGAGCGTATTAAATTCTTGAAGGAGTATTTTCAGGAGCCGGAGAAGCAGGATCAGGAAGAGCATAAGATTACCGTTATCCTGACGACTCATAACAGGCTGCTGCAGCTTCAGGATACTTTAAGATGGCTCGAAAGCGTGGAAGGAATCTCGAATCTGATCATAGTGGATAACGGATCGCAGGACGGTACGGAACAGTGGTTGTCCACACAGTCCTACGAGTATCTGTGGTTTGACGAGGGGGTCACGGGCTACGGGAAACTGTGGAATACGGTGCTGACGAATTTTGAGACGCAGGATTGTGTCGTTTTTCTGGAGGCGGGAGTGTATCCTGAGAAAAAGAGCCTGTTGGAATTGGAGAAAGCTCTGCAGTTGGGCAATACCGGAATTGCCGGTGCGGTTTCAAACAGGTTTTTTGCTGATGAGACCGGAAAGATCAGGAATCGGGAAGAACTCACATTGATGAGGCAGAATGACCAGCGGCATCCGAACCGTCAATTATATCATAAAACACTCCGCGCCAACTGGAGAATGTGGGCCGCGCGAAGGGATATTTTTGAGAAGAATGGATTGTTCCGGGAAGAGCTGGATGATCCGGGAGATGTTTTGACTGATTATTCCCTTCGGATGATCAGGAAGCAATTAGGACAGATTGTGTGCCTGAATGCGTATGCTTATGAGGATTTTGGCAGGTGCGGCGATGTGTACAGTGAGGCGGACCGGTGGCACGCGCAGGACAGAATATTCATGAAGAATGAATGGGGGATGAATTATTTTAACCTGCAGCCGAACAAATCTTTGGTTGCACGCATTCAGGAGGAGAGCGGGAAGGAATTTGCGGTTCTCGAGGTGGGGTGTGATTTAGGAGCTACTTTGTTTGAGATTCAGAACCGATTTCCGAAGTGTAAGACTTATGGACTGGATATCAATGAGGCAGCAGTGGATATAGCGAAGCATATTACCGAGGCGAAATATGGGAATATAGATGAGCTGCGTATTCCGTTTGAGGAAAAGTTTGATTATATTATATTCGGAGATGTACTGGAACACCTGCGTCATCCGGAAGAAGTGATTGAAATGTGTCGCGATATTTTGAAGGAAGGTGGATACATTATTGCAAGTATACCTAATGTTATGCATATATCCGTCATGACAGGACTGATAGACGGAAGGTTCCGGTATGAGGATGTAGGGCTTTTAGATCGGACACACATACACCTCTTCACCTATTATGAGATTATGGAATTATTTGACGATAAAGGGTATACGGTAAAGGATATTGACGGGGTTGAGTTCGACATATCTGACAGGGAGAAGGCGGTCATGGAAACGCTGCTTGGCCTGTCGGATCAGACAGAGGAGTGGATGTATAAAACATTCCAGTATGTTGTCAAGGCGCAACGGTAATGCGCCATATGACAGGCAGCATATGGGGATCATTAAGGGTTGAAACAGGCAGGGGTTATCATCCCCATCGGTGTCTTTCGCAGAAAGATGGGTAAAATATGGACAGAAAGCATCTAAAGCAACAGGTTGATTCTCTATTAAAAACAGGAGATCATGGTGAGATCAAGTCATTACTGTTAGCAGACAAGGATACAACGGAGCATGACAATGACCTCGCGATGGTCTGCTATTTGTGCACAATTTATGAGCAGGAGAAAGCTGCCGGACAGAAGACGATCTTTGATAAGTCTGCTGACATGCAGGAGCTGCTGGAGCGCTATACGGCATTGAAATTTTATTTGAGGAGAATAGATTTTGGTGTAGCGGATGATATGGAGATGTTTTATCAGTTCCTCACGCAGTATCAGGTTTCTTCTTATGAGCTTCTGCGAGTGATCGATTTTAGCGTTGTGCATAAGGATAAAGTATTGCAGGTAATCGGCGGCGGGCTGACAGCGGAAGAGAATGACGGTGCAGCGGATGGTGGAATCCGTAACGAAGATGATGGGTATGGTATGCTTGATGGCGGAATTAGCGGTATCAATGAAGAACGTCAGGAATTTTGTTTTATCATCTGTACGAACAATCCCGTTTATGCACAGGAGTGCATCTATTATATTAACCATCTGAACGTACCGGAGAAAATAGAAATCGATATACTGACAGTGGAGGAAGCGAGGTCGTTGGCAGCGGGATACAACGAAGCGATGCAGTGCTCACAGGCGAAGTATAAAGTATACCTTCATCATGATACTTTTATCATCAATCCCCATTTTATTCAGGACTGTCTGGATATTTTTGCGAAGGATCCACAGATCGGCATGCTTGGCAATGTAGGAGTGAAGTCAATGCCGCCTTCAGGTGTGATGTGGGATGCGGACCGCTATGGCATGTTGTACGAGCAGCATATCTATGAAACAGAGCTGCTTGCTAACGGAATCGATGCGGAATCAGCATATTTGGAGGTCGAGGCTATAGACGGATTCATTATGGTTACGCAGTATGATATCCCATGGCGGGAGGATCTTTTTGATAAATGGGATTTCTATGACTGTTCCCAAAGCATGGAGTTTATCAGACGGGGTTATAAGTTAGTGGTTCCGAATATGAAACAGCCATGGTGCGTACATGACTGCGGATTTATTAATCTAAAGAATTATGATGTTGAGAAAGAAAAATTTATCCGGGAATATCTGGCAGGCAGAAATTAAGAAGGAATACCAATGTGGAAGGAATGCAACGCGCTATGGGAGAAATGCCTTTAGTCAGTGTCGTAATACCGACTTATAATAGAAAACATAGTTTAAAGCGCAGTATTGACAGCGTATTGGGACAGACCTACGGAAATTTTGAGATCGTCATTGTGGATGACTGTTCTACAGACGGCACCATGGAGTTTGTGGAGGAGGAATATGGAGCAGTCACCGGGGTCAATATCGTCTATGTCAGAAATGACAATAATCTGGGAGCAGGGGCGTCCAGAAATGTCGGGGTATCTTATGCGAAGGGAGAGTATATTGCATTTCATGACAGTGATGATGAGTGGTATCCGGATAAATTGGAGAAGCAGATGCGGCATTTCGTGACGTGCGACCGAAGTGTGGGAGCGGTATACAGTATGTTTTATACCAACGGGCCGAAATCTGACATTTATCCGCCGCAAGGTGTGGAAATGATGTATAAGACAGGCAATGTATTCTATACACTTTTGCTCAATTCACTGGTGGGGATGATCACTCTCGTAATGCGAAAAAGTGTGTTTATAGAGATTGGGGGATTTAATGAACAGTTAAATTCGCTGGAAGACTATGAAATGACACTCCGCATTGCACAAGAATATGAAATCATGCTGGTGGATGAGGTTTTGGCTGTGGCTTATGAGTCGGAAAACAGTGTGGGGAAGCGCAGCAGGGATAAGATTATTACACAGTTATATATTATGGACATATACCGGGATGGGCTTGCATCGGCAGGGCTGAAGAAGCAGAAATTTGATATGGTCTATCAGGAAGCGTGTGGATATCAATGTGAGGAGTTTTTCTGTCAGTGTATTACACAGTTATCCAAGGACCCGGATTATCTGGCGTATGCGCAGGAGAAGTGGGAGGAACTGTATCCGTCCGGACGCCCCGAACAGGTCGAAACGGTTGATATTTCTGGTGTTTCGGCATGTACCGGATGCATGGCGTGTTACAATGCATGCCCCGTGGGAGCAGTTTCGCAGGAATATGATGAGGAAGGCTTCCTGATCCCTGTCATAGATGAAGAGAAATGTATCCGTTGCGGGCGCTGCAAGGCGGTATGTCCTGTTTGTAACGAAACGCAGGGATCTGCGCTGCCGAAAGACTGTTATGCGGTCATGGGCAGCGATGAGATCCGAAAGGACAGTTCCTCCGGCGGTGTGTTCAGAGTACTTGCAGATCAGGTTCTGGCAGAGGGAGGATATGTATGCGGAGTTGTCTGGAATGACAGCTGGCAGGTGGAACATATCGTATCTGACAGACCGGAAGACGTACGGCGGATGATGTCGTCCAAATATGTACAGAGTAACATCGGAAATACCTATCGGCAGATGAAAGAATTGCTCGAGCAGGGGAAAAAGGTTTTATTTACAGGTTGTGCCTGTCAAGTGGCCGGACTCAGACGGTATCTGGAGAAAGAATATGAGAATCTGCTGTTGGCAGACGTGGTATGCCATGGTGTACCATCGCAGAAGATATTTGACAGATGCCTGGAGAAGAAGGAAGAGGTTACAGAGATCTCCTTCAGAGATAAAGAGGTGTTCGGATGGGACACCGGCTTATCCCTAAAATATCAGGACGGCACGGAATATATAGGGAGAAAAAGTGACCCGTATATGTTCGCCTTTCTGAATAATTGGATTCTGAGAAAACCCTGCTATGACTGTAAATTTAAGAACAAGAAGTACAGTGACCTGAGTCTGGGAGATTTCTGGGGGATTCAACAGATTTGCGGTTTTGGAGATGGGAAAGGTGTTTCTTTTGTGACGCTTAATACCAGAAAGGGAGCATATTTTTTTAAGAGTGTATTGCCTAAATTTGTTCAGACTGTATGCCTGCCGACGGAAGCGGCAGAAGACTATAATCTGTGCATCAGTCAGTCTGTAGATAAGACGGAATGCAGGGAACTGTTTTTCGAAGAGTGGAAGCGGGATAACAAGAGGCCACTGACAGATATGATACAGGCTGTAAAGAAGCGTATACATTTTGATGCCGCGCTCGTATACATGTGGGGGATCAATTATGGAAATGCGCTGACCAACTATGCACTGCCCAGATTTTTACAGATGCAGGGATTAAGCATAGTCGTACTGGATAATTACTGTGTGTTGGCGCCGGTAAAGCAATTTAAAAAGTTTGCCGAAGAGCAGTATGTACTGAGCTCAAAGTATTTTCCCGATTTTGATCATGAGATGCTGAATGAGTGCTGTGATACATTTATTGTAGGTTCCGATCAGAATTGGAATTACAGATATGCCCAATATTATGGATATCAAGACTATTTTCTGTTGGATTTTGTTACGGAGGATAAGAAAAAGGTTTCTTACGGCACTTCCTTTGGAGAACCGGAGGCGGCAGCACCGGTTGAAAATGGAAGGAAACTGTATTCCGGATTTCATGCAATCTCGGTGAGAGAAGAATTTGGAGTCGATCTGTGCTGCAGCGTATATGGTGTAGATGCCATATGGGTGTCAGACCCGGTATTTTTATTAGATCAGAGAGATTATGACGTTTTACTTGAAGGTACATCAGTGCCAGAGAGCGGTCCGTATATAGCGGTCTATTTTCTCAATCCGACGGAGAAAAAGAGAAAGTTATGTAAACAAGTACAACAGGAATTAGGCTGTATCAGCATGGTCAATATATTAGATGCCAATCTGCGGGAGCCGGATTATCATCGGAAAATTTTAGAGTATGATAATATCAAGACGGATCTGGCCGTGGAGGAGTGGCTGGCCTATATCCGTAATGCCTGTTTTGTCATTACAGACTCTTATCATGGGACATGCTTTTCCATAATTTTCGGGAAAAAGTTCGTGACGGTGAAAAACAGGGAATCGGACCGGTTTAGGACATTTGATCTGTTTCCGGAAATAAGGAACAGGATCATTGAAAATGATACGTCATATGATGCGGCACAGTTCACAGAGGATATTGATTATGCATCCCTGAATGAGAGGCTGGCTGAACAGATAGAAAAATCGAAGCAGTTTATTAGGGAAAAAATATTGTAGTATCGGAAGAACAGCAGAAAATCAGGCTGTAAAGGTTTATGAGAAAGGGCTTGGTCCATACCGGATCGTAGAATTATGCGTCTTATATTATATTCATGGCACGCCAATAACGAACAGGTTTTGGCGGATAATTTAATAAAGCTGGGGTTTGAAGTTGTATGGTTTCGCAAGGAATGCAGACATTATACACGCGATATGGAACTTGCCATGGAGATGATACAGTACATTCATGCTCAGGCTGCGGAGGCGGTGATTTCCTTTAATTACTTTCCAATCATATCCATGATCTGTCACACCTGCGGAATTCCCTACTATGCATGGGTATATGACTGCCCGCATTTTACGCTGTATGCGAAACAGATTAACGATGCCGGTAACCATATCGGTATTTTTGACCGGGAGATGGTCAGGCAGTTGGAAGGGTATGGTGTCCGAACGGCTTATCATGTACCGCTGGCGGCGGACAGTGGATATTTCGGGAATGTCATAGCACGTGCTTCGCGTGCGGAGAGAGAAAAATACCGATGTGATGTCTCCTTCGTGGGGGCTCTGTATACAGATGAGCATAACTATTATGAACTTGTGTTTTCTGGCGGCGATAGCGTGAGTCAGGCAAAGTGGAAAAGCCAGGCGGAGGCCGCCATCATGCGGCAATGCTTTTCCTACGAAGAGGACTATTTAAGACAGGCTGTAGAATCAGGCGGGATCGATCTGACAAGGATTCAGGAGTCTATGGAACAGCAGGGGCTGATGCTGGGCGAGGACTATTTTGCAAAGCCGGAGGACATTCTTTTGGCAGCAGTTCTGGAAAAGAAGGTGACTGTGGAGGAGAGGCGGCAACTTTTGACAGCACTGTCAGCCTTGGCAGCCGTACAATCTGCGGACATGCTGAATCTTGATTTCAGACTCTACACAGGTTCAGAAACGAAAGGCTTGCCTACGCTGGATGCCTGCAATCACGGCACGGTGGATTATCACACACAGATGCCTCTTGTTTTTGCGGGGAGCAGAATCAATCTCAATATTTCCCTGCGCTCCATCCGTTCAGGCATTCCGCTCAGGGTACTGGATATCATGGCTTGTGGTGGGTTTGTTCTGAGCAACCGTCAGCCTGAGATTACAGAATATTTCGAGGAAGGTGCGGAGATCGTTACTTTTGGCAGTATGGAAGAATGTATTGATAAAGTGCATTACTATCTGTCTCATGAAGAGGAACGGAGACAGATCGCAGAAGCGGGTCAGAGAAAGGTGAAGAATGAATTTTCTTATGAGACAGGGCTTACAAGACTATTTGGAGTATAGGGCTCTCGACACTATGTATGGTGTTTAGCCGTCAGAAAGTCTGCCTTCCAATTCCTGAACTTTCTCTAAAGCCATCGGAAAGTCACCGCAGTTACGGTAATGCATTAATGCCTCATTAGTCTTTCCCATCATTTCATTGATCAGTCCGATATTGTAGGTGGGGATAAATGAATCGGTTCCGGTTTCCCTTGCCACAGGACAATGGATCGCCTTCACAAATTCCATCATGGCCTTGACATACTGGCCGTTAGCAAGATAGATTTGCCCCATGACGCAGAAGAAATCCGCTGTGGTCGCAAAGGCATCATAGACCGCCTCCAACTGCAGCGCTTCTTCCTTT
>CAMWXF010000031.1 GCA_947178115.1 uncultured Lachnospiraceae bacterium | reverse complement strand
CCATATCACCATATCCGTTTTTAGTAATATAAATAGGTTCATCTGTCTTATGGCATAAATCGGAAATCTCAGAAGTATTTTTCAAGTCCTTAATAGGTATAATATGTGGCATTTTATATCCCTCCTTTATATGGGTTAATTGTACCATAATTATACCTCTGTCTCAACAGAATTATTCTATAAACAAAAATATCACTTTGAATAATAATTCGTATTGTCCGTATAATATTCAACAGCTTTCTCTTTTTATGCACTTTTTATTATAATATTCATGTAAATATGCATAAAATTACACTTGCATTCTGCACAGTCTTGTTGTATATTGTTTTAGGAACAAAGTGTATCAAGAATTTCAAGCCACATCATCTACCGGCTTGAAGCTTCTGACTACATAAAAAAAAACGAGCAAAGCTCGTTTGCGAGATTTGTTCGCTTACGCTTCACAAACTCGTGGCTATTCGAGCACGTTCGATTACGAGATTCGCTTCGCGAACTCGAAGTTTGCCAACAAAAATCACAAAAAGGAGATTCGATTATGAAAGAAAAAGTAGTTCTTGCTTACTCAGGCGGACTTGATACGACCGTTATCATCCCCTGGCTGAAAGAAAATTTCGATTATGAAGTTATCTGCGTATGCGGTAACTGCGGTCAGGCGGAGGAGCTTGACGGACTTGAGGAGAGAGCCTTATCCAGCGGTGCGTCCAAGCTCTATATAGAAGATCTCACGGACGAGTTCTGTGATGATTTCATCATGCCCTGCGTACAGGCACATGCAGTTTACGAGAATAAATATTTATTAGGCACATCCATGGCAAGACCTGTGATCGCGAAGAAACTGGTTGAGATCGCCCGTAAAGAAGGCGCTACCGCGATCTGCCACGGCGCTACCGGCAAAGGTAACGATCAGATCCGTTTCGAGCTGGGTATCAAGGCACTTGCTCCTGACTTAAAGATCATCGCTGCATGGAGAAACGAAAAGTGGACATTGAAATCCCGTGAAGAAGAGATCGAGTACTGCCGTCAGCACGGCATCAATCTTCCCTTCTCCGCAGATTCCAGCTACAGCCGCGACCGTAACTTATGGCATATCAGCCACGAAGGTCTTGAGCTGGAAGATCCCGCCAACGAGCCTAACTATGAGCACCTGTTAGTGCTGGGCACCACACCTGAGAAGGCTCCTGATGAAGGCGAGTATGTGACCATGACTTTTGAAAAAGGTATTCCCACTTCCGTCAACGGCAAGAAGATGAAAGTGTCCGAGATCATCGCTACCTTAAACGAACTGGGCGGTAAGCACGGCATCGGTATCGTAGATATCGTGGAGAACCGTGTCGTAGGCATGAAATCCCGCGGCGTATACGAGACCCCCGGCGGAACGATCCTCTACGAAGCACACCAGCAGCTTGAAGAGCTGATCCTCGACCGTGACACCTATGCACTCAAGGCAGATATGGGTAACAAGTTTGCACAGATCGTATATGAAGGCAAATGGTTCACACCGCTTCGTGAGGCAGTTCAGGCATTCATCGAGTCCACACAGCAGTATGTGACCGGCGAAGTGAAGTTCAAGCTGTACAAAGGCAATATTATTAAAGCAGGTACTACTTCTCCATACACACTCTACAACGAGAGCATTGCTTCCTTCACCACAGGCGATATGTATGACCATCATGACGCGGAAGGCTTCATCAACCTGTTTGGTTTATCCTGCAAGGTTCGCGCCATGAAGATGCAGGAGAACGGCGTGAAGTTGATCTAAATCAATAGTATTCAATATAAAAATTAAGCTGCAAAGGCTGTCGTATCGATTGCGACAGCTTCTGCAGCTTAAATACATTATACCTGACGGTATATCACTCATCCCGGTCAACAAATATTATATTTTCATTCATGCTTAATAAAGCCCTTCGTCTTCCACCTCCCTGACTGCCAGCGCAGGAACATACACACCGCACGCACACATTCATCACCGGCAAGTCCTATGTAAGCGCCTATCGCCAGAAGATTCAGATGTATTCCGAAGAACCACGTGCCGCCCACCATACAGATATACATAAACACTACCGCGATTATTGTAGTAAAAAGGGCGTCTCCGCTGGTCTTTAAGGCCTGTCCGAATACCAGATTTGTCACGCGTCCTACTTCAAGAACGATATCAATAGCCAACAGCTTTCCCACCAAGGCTATCATTTCCGCATCGTTCGTAAACAGCCGGATCAGATGATTCGAACTAAGCGCAAATATGGCTTCTAGCCCTGCCCCTATACATATCCCTATCAAAGCAACTTTCTTGGTTCCCTTATCACAGGCTTCATAATCTCCCTCGCCGATCCTCCAGCCTGTCATTATGGCATTTGCCTGCGCCAATGCCGCACCGGCACAATAAGAGAAATTGGCGATCTGGGCCGTATATGCCCTCGCAGTCACATTAACGCCCGCTTCGTCCATCATATTTAAAAACCGGATAGTAAGTGTCATCGCCACATTATAAAGGGCAGTTTCCATAGCAGAAGGCAATCCCACCTTTATGATCTGAACAAATACTTCTTTGTTTTTCAGCCGCTCCGGGTCATCCTTCGCCTTGACCAAAAGGCTGCCTGCCACAATGACAATTACGAGATTCAGAACTCTTGATATGACTGTAGCGGCAGCAACGCCCGCCACACCGCTATGGAATCCAAACAGGAAGACGGCATTCAGGCACAGATTCACGACATTTGCCAACAATGAAGCGATCAGCGGCTGCTTCGTATGTCCGAAGGCTCTCAAATAGCTTGAAAAAATGGGAATCAGAGCGTTTAAGAAACAGAAGCCTCCCACTATTCTGAGATAGGTCTTGGCATATTCCATAAGAAGCGGCGCCACTCCAACGGTCTCAAGAATACTTCCTGAAAAGGTAAATAAAAACGCTGAAAGCAAAACTCCGATCGAAAGATTAAAAATAACCCCCAACTGCCTTGCCTGATATGCCACTCCGACTCTTTTCGCCCCGATATACTGCGTCATCACGGCGATCATGCCCGATGACACAACATGAAACATCATAATAAAGACGCTGATATAGGTATTAGCCGTACCTACTGCACCAACCGCATCGTCCCCCACAGTGGATAACATCATGGTATCTACCATCCCTGCCAGCATATAACACAGAGTCTCCAGTAAGATCGGTATATATAATTTCGTAAATGATTTCATAGAATTTTGCATTTCAATTCCTCTATTCTGTTCAACAAGACATCAGCACCGCTGTTTCGTAGTCTCCCAAAGTCCCCGAAAAATTTTGCCCGTCAACAAGATTTCTCCTGCCCCTTAACTCCGGCAGTTCAACGTTTCCTTCCTGCGTGTGGAAGATCACTATCATACTCTGTTCACTCAGACATCTTTCCATATAAATGATTCCCGTCGAATCTTCTGCATACTGCTTCACCAGTGTCCCTTCCGTCAATACAGGATATTCGTGTCTGATTCGGATAAGAGTCTTGTAAAACTTAAGAATTTCCTTATTTTGTCTGTTTTCGTCCCAAAGCATACCACGTCTGCAGTCAGGATCGGGCCCGCCCTCCAGGGCCACCTCATCTCCATAATAGATCATAGGCATACCCGGAAGTAAGAGCTGCAATGCTGCTGCCAGCTTCTGCTTATTGATATTATTTCCTACACTATGGGAAAATCTTGCCGTATCGTGACTGTCTATGAAATTCCAAAGATATCCCTCAAGCCCGTTATTCAAATTTCCTTTCATAAAATTAAGATTTCCTACAAATGCGGCCGCACTCATTTCCTCTGACGTCACCAAATCCTTCACGGCATAATAAAACTGATAATTCATAATACTGTCCCATTCATCGCCTTCCAGAAAATCACCGGCGAAATGCCAGATCTCGCCAATGATCAGAGCGTCCTTCTTTACAGCCTTAATCTCTCTCCTGAATCTCTTCCAAAATGCGTGATTAATCTCATCCGCCACATCCAGGCGCCAGCCGTCAATATCGCACTCCCTGATCCAATAAGAAGCCACATCGATGACAAAATCCGCCGTCTCCTTATTTTGCAGATTAAGCTTCGGCATAAATGCGGCATAGCTGAAGGTCTTAAAATTCGGCTTTTTACCCCACTCGATCACAAGCGGAAAATCCTCAATATAATACCAGTTCAGATACGCTGACCGCTCTTCTTTCTCCCTGATATCCTTGAAGGCAAAGAAGTCTATCGCCGTATGGTTAAATACCCCGTCCAAAATGACATACATCCCCAGTTCATGGGCCTTTCCCACAAGCTCCTTCAAGTCTTCCTTCGTCCCAAAAGACGGGTCAATTCTGTAATAATCATCAATATTATACTTATGGCTGGTATTGGAACTGAAAATCGGCGTCATATAAATGATATCCGCCCCTAATTCCCGGATGTAATCCAAATGATTAATAATTCCCCGAAGAGAACCCTTCAGATCAGCCTTATGTCCTATCGGTGCCTGATACCAGACTTCCTCCGGAATATCCTGATCCGAAGCGAAACGGGACGGGAAAATCTGGTATATCACCTTATTCCTTGCCCAATCCGGCAATTCAAACATTTCCTCTTCCCTAAGATTCTGCGGGCAGTCAAACATTCTGCCTATGTCAGTGATACACTCATCATAAAAATTGTGGTTTCCATAGTACGTCACTTTCCCTGATACATCCTCTATTTCAAAGAAATATCTGAGACACACCACGTCAATATCTATCGTTATTTCATAATAATCTATGTAATTATCGGAATACGCGATCTTCATCTCGTACTCCTGCCTTGTATCCATATATTTGATCGGCAGATACTTATCCTGTACATGCAGGATCACCTTTCCCGTATCACCCTTTTTTGTCTCAAGTCTGATCAGAAAGCGCCCTTTTTCTATGGCATAACAAAATCTTTTATCCGCAAAATGCCTGATTGCCGCATATTCCATCTTTATAACCATGCCTTTCCCTTATTACTTTTCACACCCCACCACAGCCTAAGCTCAGAGCGTCCGGTTGCCAATAATTTTCACATACCTCTTATTTTTACTGTTCATTTTGCCCGGAATCGTCATCTGCACATCTTGCTTATTATCTTACCATCACTACTACTTTTTTTTAATATAAATTTTTGAAAATCTCAGCATGAATACACGAGAGCCATATCCTTTCCACACAACCCGCTTTTTTTTTCCGATTCAGTATGATATGATAATATCATATTCAGTCTAATAATCCTGTTGTAGTCGTATGACATCTTTCAAAAAAGGACATTCTTATTCTTATGAACGCAATTACATTAATTATTATATATCTAGTTGTTATTAATTTCATAAGCTTCATCATGATGGGTTTGGATAAATACAAAGCAAAGAAGCGTGCATGGCGCATTCCGGAGTCTACTCTCTTCGTGCTCGCCCTAATCGGCGGCAGCGTCGGTTCGATTGCAGGCATGCACCTGTTTCACCATAAGACAAGACATTGGTATTTCCTGTACGGAATGCCTGCCATCCTGATCATACAGATCCTGATCGTGATCGCGCTGGCGACATCGCCGATCGAATTTTTAGTTATGTAAACCAAAAAAATGTAACTGTGAAGACCAGGGTTCTGAACAGTTACGAAAAATTTTAGATATATAAGATATAGATATAGCGATGATAGAAGTAACGATTATGCATACCTCGGCAGGCATTAGCTGTGCTTGCCGAGGTATAATACTATGGGCACGATCCCAAGGGTATTCCTACAACGTCACGATAATACCGCCGTCATTGGCGTACATAGTGCTGACCCCTGCCGTATCCAGGATTACTACATTCTTATAAGTGGCTTTCTTTTCCATCAGACTACGCATGTACTGTGCGCGTTCGGGACAGTTGCAGTGGGTGATCATAAGAGTCCTCGTCTCTGTGCGCTGCACATCCGACAGGATGCAGTCCGCCATCTTGGCAAGCGCCTTGTTGATGCCGATCGCCTGACTCTTCTGCTCGATCACTCCCAGATTGCCGACCATAACAGGCTTAATGCTCAGCGTAGAAGCTACAAGCGCCTTAACTCCCGTAAGCCGCCCGTTCTTACGCAGTGTCTCCAGATTATCCAGCACGAAATATGTTCTCATCTTGCGCTTAAAGACTTCGATCTTCTCCACGGTCTCCTCGTAGGACAATCCCGCTTCTTTATATCGCATAATCCGTATGGCTAACTGCGTCTCACCGCAGCTCGCGGATTCCGAATCCACCACGTGGATCTTCTTCTCTCCGTATTTCTCCAGATAGAGGCTTTTACCCAACTCCGCGCTGTTATAGCTTCCGCTGAGATGGGATGATAATGTCACCACATAGACCTCGTCCGCATCACAGTGATACGCCTCCATAAATTTCTCCGGAGACGGGCAGGAGGATTTCGGGCACTCCGGATAAGCCGCCACCTTTTCCAGAAATTCCTTCTGATTAAAATTTTCATCATCCCAGATCAACTCATCTCCCACTTCCAATCCAAGCGGGACACGCTCAAATCTGTCATCATTCTTACATTTTCCCGGCAGTTCACAACAACTGTCTACTACGATTTTATAACTCATAAAGCCTCCGCAACCCTTTCATCTAGTTTTTATTACTATTTATGATAACATACCATGCCATAAGATGTAAACATAAATTTACATTTTACCGTCGTTTTCCCGGCGTTGTCCTTGACGCGGCGATGAATCTGATAGTATAGTATTTGTATTCATGACTGTATGCAGCAGTCCAAACCATCACTATTCAGAAACGGAGTACTTATGATCGCACTGAAAATAACAAATATCAAACAATTCATGGGAAAACTGCTCGGAAGTGACGCTTTCGATTCTTTTCTGCTTGAGGAGGCTTCCATCAGCACTTACAACACCTTTCTCATCGACGGCCATCAGAATCAGGAATTCTATACGTCGCAGGAATGGGAAGATGAAACGATCCGCCCCTATGATTTCTCAGAGTGGAAGAATATCCGCCCAATCTGTTTTGATCTGATCAAGGGCACCCGCACGCCCTCGGCGTTCCGCTTCGTGCTCCATCTGATTCCGAAATATGTATCTTCCATCCTGGATAAAGGCGATACAAACGTGGAAGCCAAACAGGTCAAAGCTTTCGTGCTGAACATAAAATATGACGGCACCGGTCTTACATTGGTGACCGGTACCGCCTTCCATACCTTTCTTATGGACAAAAGCCCTGACGCCCTCTGGGACAAGTCCGTCAGACAGTTCCTCTCCCAGAAAGGAATCGCATATGAAGAATTGTAGAAAATATAAATATCAGAAAAAACTGGATGTCCCGTAACCCATTTCATATGCCATCTCGAAATCAAATATTGCCATAATCATCGCAAACAACAACATGATTCCCAGCATAAGGATTGCCGCAAAATCATACACCATCTTCCACTCCTGCGTATTGCATTTGCGGTTTTCCACCAGAATCTCACCGCCCAGCAGAATAAAGATCACGGGCCAGCACCGAAATATCATATGATACCGCAGCGTCGGCAGGAAAATGTGTATCAGAAAAAGGATACCGTAGCATACAAGCGTTATTCCGAATGTCACGGAGCCAACCCGGCGCGTCCGGCATTCCTTAATGCCCCTCTCTCCAATTGACTTATGATCGTTTACGTTTTCCATACCCATTACCGAATTGCAGTTTATATCTGTGTTCTGTTCCATACTGCTTTCCTCCTCTGCCATATTAATTCATATTGTCAAAGTTACCGGAATCCGCCTGATCACCGGGTAGTCTTCGCTCCCCCGTATCGAAATCCACCTTTTTGCCGCGAATCAGCACAAGTCCCCACCAGATCACCGCAATCCCGATCAGTATCCTCGGCAAATCGTCCCGCACGAAATAGTAAACGCTGCTCAGATAATAATTATCCCATCCGAAGATCTCGCACAACAGACTAAACACCGTCTGCCACAGCATCACCACACCGATCACGATCAGGACAACCGCTGCAATCTTCTTGGTTTTACCGTTCATCCGCGCTTTGAGCTGGTCCAAATCGCTAACATTATCCATCCCGAAAAGATACTGATCTTTCATCATCATAAAAGTCTGATCGTCCAGCGATGCCAGATTATTGGCATGGAAAAAGCTGTAAAACCACATGACAATCGGAAGAACCGACAATGCTCCCAGATTGGTAAGAGCCACCACTGCAATCAGCCCCATAAACCCAAGCATAAGACTGAGCCCCATCTTCATAAAACCTAAATACATCTCACCCGCTCCCGGCATGAGCGACCAAATAAATGACCAAAATCTGCTTTTCTTTCTTTGCATTTTTATAAACCTCCGTTTTCAGTTGTTTCCTCTTAAATATCAGTGCATTCCTTTATTCCTTGTCTGATCCTTTGCCTATACTCTCGTACAGACTCGTTCCAAATTGTGTCACTCTCTCATTCATATCATCCAGAAATCCTCTTACGCCGCCGCGTTCACGCTCGGCAAGGTATTTCTCCCAGTTGTCTTCCTTGTCCTTCTGCCGCTCTGCCGCCATCTTTTCAAAATCCTCATTTACTGCCTGGTGTTCCGTAGATGCTCTGCCGATATTCCCCGCCAGATCGTTCGGCACCAGGAACAGTACTGCTAACGCTGCGGCCATGGCGGCCAACACTTTAATCCGGTAGGCGAAAACCTGTCTTTTCTTCGCGGCGCGCCTTTCACGCCGAATCTGAGCGAAAATATTGCCCTTAAGCTGTCTCGGTGCATGGATCATCTCCTGTGCTTCCACTTGTCCGATCAGTTCTGCAAGCGCCTCGTCGCTCAGCCCTCCGGAGAAGTCATCGCTTCGGTTTCGCCTTATTTTTCTTTTTTCATCTTCAATATCATGGATCATGCGCCCTTCTCCTTTCCGTACAGACTGCGCAGCATCGCCCGTGCACGATAAATCTGTGTCTGTACTGTCTTAAGTTTCATGCCCCTTTGCGCTGCGATCTCCGAGACCTCCATCTCGTCATAATAATATGCCTTCGCGATCTCATCATAGGGTGGTTTTAATGACTTACATCTGTCCAGTAATGTCTGTTTCACTTCCTCTTCCAAACAGACATTTTCCGGTGCCCCCTCATAAGTGCCTGTATCGCTCATCACCACATCTTCCGTAGGAATGACCCTCCTTCCGGCGCTTTGCAGATAATCCAGACACTTGTTCGTCGCGATTCTGCACAGCCATGCCTTTTCGTATTTGCCGTCAAAGTCCTTGAGGTGGCTGTAAGCCGACAGGAATGTCTCCTGCGTCAGATCTTCGGAGGCAAAATAGTCCGATGTCATTTTATAACATATGGAAAAAACAAGATGTTGGTAAGAATCAATCAGCGCTGACAATTGTTCTTCCCTGTTAATGTGATCTGCCCCCTTTCTCAAGTAACTCTATCTATTATAACGAAAGGCGGCTTCGATTGTCTTCAAAATATCCAACATTTTTTATTGATCCCTAAAAAAAGCCTTTACGCGGATAAGATTCAGTGTCCCGTCCACGTAAAGGCTTATTATTTGTGTTTGTATTTGTATTATTATCTCTTCATCTTCGGTTTAAAGACAAGGCTCGCCAGATACCCGAAGACAAGGGCCGCGCAGCACCCTACCGCGCCTGTCTTGAAACCGCCTTGGAACAGGCCGATAAAACCGCTTTCGGATACCGCTTCCTTAACGCCCTTCATCAAAATATTGCCATAGCCGAGAAGCGGCACGCTTGCTCCCGCCCCGGCGTATTCCATAAAAGGCTCGTACCATCCGAAGAAGCTGATCACAGCGCCTGTACACACAAGCAGCACCATGATACGCCCCGGCAGCAGTTTCGTCTTCTCCATCAAAATCTGTACCAGCGCACAGATCAGACCGCCTACCCAGAATGCATTGAAATAATCCATCTTAACCCACCGTCCGTTCCTACGCGACAGTAAAACTTCCGGCTTTACTGCCGCTTATTTTACGGTTATTTTCTGCAAATTTGTGAGTTTTATGCAAGAGTGGATAAATTCAACAACTTCCCGAATCGACAACTCCTCACAATCTATCGTGCTGTCGGCATATTTTTCATATAAAGGCGCACGTTCCGCATAAAGATCAGGCAATGTCTGACCTTCCCGCAGCGTTACGCCGCGTTCGTTCAGATCACCAAGCCTGTCGGCAATCGCCTCACAAGACAGCTTCAGATATACGACCGTACCGATCTGTCTGAAATGTTCCATCGCACAGCTGCCGTACACCGCACTTCCGCCGGTGGCAATCACGGTTCTGTGCACGTCAATGGAAGCATTTGTCTCCTCTTCTACAGCCCAGAAGCCTTCTATCCCCTTTTCTTCTATGATTTCATGCAACAATTTGCCTGCTTTGCTCTGGATCACCAGATCCGAATCCACAAAAGCGTAGCCTAATTTCTTGGCAAGCACCACGCCGACAGTACTTTTGCCCGCGCCGGGCATGCCTATGAGGATAATATTGTCTTTGTTCATATCTCTACCCTATATATGCCAGCACTTCCACTTCACAGAGTACGTCTTTAGGCAGCTGCTTTACAGCAACACAACTTCTCGCCGGTTTCTCGGTAAAATACTTCTCATATACCGCATTAAAAGTGGCAAAATCAGCCATTTCCGCCAGAAAGCACGTAGTTTTCACTACCTTCGTATAGTCTGTTCCCGCTTCCGCCAAGATCGCTCCTACATTTTTCATCACCTGCTCCGCCTGCTGCGTGATATCGTCTCCCTTGATATCTCCGGTTGCCGGATCAATGGGAATCTGTCCCGAAGCAAACAGGAAATCTCCTGCAATAATCCCCTGTGAATAAGGTCCGATTGCCGCCGGTGCTTTGTCTGTAGATACCTTTTTTAACATAACTGTATTCCTTCCTTTCTCTTTCCTGTGTCATTTATATCGGAAAACACTTTAT
>CAMWXF010000030.1 GCA_947178115.1 uncultured Lachnospiraceae bacterium | reverse complement strand
AAATTAATCTGGGAGTGTCGCAAGTGGAGCAGTACGGTTTAGAGACGAAAGATCCCGAAGGGGAGAGGAGTAAATATGAAGCGCAGATACAGGAAATCGGACTGCCGCAACAGGAGGTGGAGGAAGGGGTCTATGAAGAAGTACCGTTAAATAATCCGGCGGATGCAGCTAACTCCACAAGAAGCAGTGGGGTGTTGAATCTGGTATTGGAGGATCCGTCGCAGGTATCTGCAGTCAAAGCATCCTTAGACGATTACATATCTCATCGTCCGCTTATGCAGGGAACCGGAATGTGTGCGGATGCAGCCGCCGTGTCCGGCGAGCCGAATGAGCTTGTGTTCGAGGCATATCTGTTTGAGAAATGCGGGTATTACGGACAGGAATTAGACAAGTCCCTGCTGAAATATCAGATCGAGTATATTCTGGCAGGCAGGGACACGGACTGGCAGAATCTGGAGTATGTGGCAAAAAGATTGCTCAGATGGCGGGAAGTAGCGAATTTTCTATATATCCTGACGGATGCATCAAAGGTTTCCGCAGCGGAAGCGCTGGCGTTGTCACTGACGGCTGTATGTATGTGCCCTGAACTGGCCGAGCCCGTAAAGTATACAATCCTGCTTGCATGGGCGTATGTGGAGAGCCTGCAGGATGTAAAGACGCTGCTTGCGGGCGGCAGGGTGCCGATTATTAAGACAGCGTCGGACTGGAAAACGGGGATTGACAGTCTGATCAATGTCAGGGGAAGCCTGACACAGGAAAGCGGCGGCAGGGGTCTTAATTACAAGGAATATCTGCAGATTATGCTGTTCCTGGAAAATAAGGAAAAAAGGACTTTTCGCGCCATGGATATTATGGAGATGGATATCCGCAGGACAACGGGTAACGCGGGATTTCGGCTGGATGCCTGCTTTGATACCTATCAGGCGGATTTGTCTGTGTCAAGCCGGTTCGGTTATTCCTATGAGATGACCAGATGCTATGGATTCTATTAGATGCGGGAGGTGATAAAAGATGTCCTTTTTACGATTGAAACAAAATACTTATGATAAAACGACAGCACATTCTCTCCGGACATATCTTGATGCCGATCAAGTTAGTCAATTAATTCTATTAATCTACAGATCGCTAAAGAGGGCATCTTTTATCGCCTTCCGCAGAGGAAGGATTCTGTGCAGGAAAGGTTCCATGACGCTGGAAGCGGCGTTTGCTCTGCCGTTTTTTCTGTTTGCGGTGATTAATATTCTGTATGCAGTCAATATCATCGGAACACAGAGCAGGATCAATGCGGCGCTGCACCAGACGGGCAATAAGATGGCGTTTGCAGGATATGTCTATGACCGGACAGTGGGAAGCGCGATTCCGGAGAGTGTAGCCGGGGTGGCAATGACACAACTCTATGCCAGAGGGCAGATACTGGAATATATCGGCAGGAGCGATCTGGATCAGTCCTGTGTTACGGGCGGAGCTACCGGAGTTTCCCTTGCGGGATCCACTGTTATGGGGGAAGGCGATATCATTGATCTTCGGGTATCTTACCGAGTCAAGCCGTTGATCTCTGTCATGGGATTTGATGGGTTCGCTATGTCGCAGCGGTATTACGGAAAGGCGTGGACAGGATATGACGTAACACAGCATGTCAGTGATCTGAGCCAAGAAGACCCAATGGTGTATATTACCAAAACGGGGACAGTATATCATATAGATCGCAACTGTACTTATTTAAATCCTTCTGTTGAGTCGGCTGCGGTAGCTGCGGTCGATAATATGCGAAATCAGGCGGGTGGCAAATATTATCCCTGCGAAATATGCGGTGGGAGCAAAGCGCAGGGACAGGTCTATATTACGAAGCAGGGCAGCAGCTATCACAGTCAAATCAATTGTTCGGGATTGAAGCGGACGATCTATACGGTGCCGTTGTCCCAAGTCGGTGGGAGAGGAAGGTGCTCTAAATGTGGGTAGAAATATTGTTGTTTATTTTGTTGGGATTCTGCGCAGTGTGCGACGGTATCCGCAAAGAGATACCGCTGATGGTTGTGTGGATCGGAATCATAACGGCGCTGGTTCTGCGTGTGCAGGGCGCAATGGGAGAAGAAGCATGGGTGTCCGGGCTTTTATCAGTGCTCCCCGGAGCCGCCTTCTGGCTGCTCAGTTATATTACGGGAGAGAGGGTGGGATACGGGGACGGATGGGTCCTCGTTATGATCGGTTTGTTTACAGGACTGCAGAACTGTTTCCTGATCCTGCTGGCGGGGCTGGCAGCAGAGTCGATAGTGGCGCTTATTCTGTTGGTAATCGGGAAAGCGACGGGAAATCGGGAGATTCCTTTTGTACCGTTTTTATTGTTGGGAATGGGGGTTGTGATATGTTTCTGAGAAAAAAGGCAGGTGGGTATATGACGGTAGAGGCATCCTTTATCATTACGTGGACAATCTTTCTCTTTGTCTTTCTGATTTATCTGTCCTTCTATTCTTATGATAAATGCGTACTCTTTCAGGATGCTTATGCGGTCTGCTTCCGGGGGAGCATTCAGAAGCAGGAGGATAAGATTGTGCCTTATATCAGCGCGCATATGAAGGAACAATTCGGGGAGAAATATTTCGGGACGGGAGAAGTGCACGGGAGTGTGGATCGTAGGGGCAATGTTGCGGATGTGACGGGAGAGTGTCAGGTTAAGGTACCGATTCGTGCGGCTTTTACCATGCATGATGCGACCGGGTGGAAGATTCGGACCCGTGCCAGGGCGCAGATCATCAATCCGACGCATATAATACGTAAAAGCAGATGGATCGGGAATGTGCTGGAGAATGTGAAGTAGCGTAAAAAGGAGAATCAGTATGTTAGAAGCAAAATATTATAAAGATTACCGACACAATTACATGATACTGCAATGCAGCCGGAGGCAGGCGGCCGGGAGTTATCAGCATAAGATACTCATGTCGGGTAAAATCGGCGAGATTCTAAGGTGTTCCGTGCGCCATATAAACGGAATGGTTTATTACTATTATGATATCAGTTCCAAGACAACGCTGGAGGGTCTGTACAAGGGCAGAAAGATGTCTTGTGAGCAGGTGAAGGACATTCTGTGGCAGCTTCATGGAATATGCGACAGGTTGTCGGGCTATTTTATGGATGAGACAGGGCTGGTTCTGCAGCCGGAACATATCTACTATGATATTAGTGACAAGAAGTACATAGGTTTGTATTATCCGGAGTATACGGTAACAGCGGAGGAAGCCTGCAGACCGCTTATGGATTTCCTGCTGGAGCATATTGATCCGGAGGATCAGAAGCTTACAGAAGATATATACCGGATCTATGAGATGTCGGAGGAAGGCTGTTTTTCGCTGGAAGATGCGCTGCAGATTCTGGAGGAGGAGACAGAGACTTTGCAGGAACAAACGAATGAGCCCGAGCTGCAGCCGGTATACGAACCGATGGGGCAATCAGATGATGTATCACCGATATTTGATGTGAAAGAGAGTGTACAGCCGGTCGTGTCCGCAAATGAGCCACGCCGCAGTGTCGGGTTGTTTTATCCTGTATTTGCCATTCTGTCAATGCTTAGTATTGCAGGGGCGGCGGCAGTTTGGTATCTGTATGAATTAACGCAGCGGGAGGAAATCATACTCGGCGCTTCCGCAGCGGCGATGGGTATCTGTTTTTTTATCTGTCTGCTGCGGATTGTCAGAAGCAGTAAGAATCCGGCAGAGGCGAAGAAGACCGGAAGGGAAGCAGAGAATAGAACATACCCGGATATGGATTGGGAATCGGAAGAGGGATATTTACAGGAAACCATCCCAGTGTCGTTAGAGCATGTAATTAGCAGAGATATGGATCTGAATCCGGTAGGATACGGTGCTGTGGATTCGACGTCAAGAAGAATGAACCGCAGTCAGGATGTGTCATTTCAGATCGGGTCGACAATGACAGGACAGCCCGAAGACGGCTACGGCAATACGGTTTTCTATGATGAGAGTAAGCTGGCAGAGTATAAACTATATGCAATGGATCGGAAAAATAAACAACACATTGAATTAAAAAAATTCCCGTGCACGGTCGGTAAGATGGCAGGCTGTGTGGATTACGTGCTTGCGGATAACTCTGTCAGCAGGATTCACGCCAGATTTGACAGAGAGGGGGAAAAAGTTCTGCTGACGGATATGAATTCTACCAACGGAACATATAGGAACGGTCTGCGTATGCAGCCGCAGGAGACTGTGGAGATCGAAGCGGGAGATGAAATACGTTTTGGGAATCTTAATTATTGTTACCGCTAGATGTTCATTGGCAGCAATCGTGATTTGACATGACAAACTGAAAATGATAATCTCATAGAAATAGTTAATTTATGCAGAAGTACATTTGGAGTGTGTCATGGTCTTGGAGCAGATAGAGCCTTTGTTTTTTGCAAAAGGATATCAGAAAATTTCGACGAATTCCCCGGAATATGCATTTTATTCTCACGAAGAAAATCAGGGATATACGGTTATATTTGTGATGGATTATCGGGAGAGTACAGAAATCTCACCGGAGTGGTATGCGCGGATGAAAGAGCGCGGAGCCGGTTATTTTCATAGCAGGGGCGAGACAGAGATTCATATGATGACCTTGATTTTATGTAAGGGTGCAGAACGGGCGAAGAAACTGTGCAGTGAGGATAGTTTTTGCTGGATCATTGACACCAGCGCAGACAAACTGATCATATATGAGAATCAAGTGTCGGATTTCTATGGATGGAGGGCGGTTTTAGAGGATTTTCTGGCCGGGTCGGTATATCATGAAGGCGGACGGACGGAAGCTGCGCAGGGAGAAGGGAGATTTCATCGGGAGAAGTGGAGCCGGGAGCAGATTGCGAAACTGCCTTGGGTGAATATTTGCCTGGTGGCAGTCAATGTGATCGTATTTCTGATATGTACATTTACCGATGATCTGTTATATAATAAAGGTGCGCTCGGTGTAAAGGAGATTGCGAAGGACGGTTCGTATTACCGGATAATTACTTCAATGTTTCTGCATGCGGGTATAGATCACCTTTTCGGCAATATGATAATTTTGTATTATATTGGGGAGATTGTGGAGAAGAAAACAGGGCATATTCTATATGCGGTGATTTATTTTCTCTCAGGAACGGCAGGTGCGGTTTTATCCATGGGATATGAGCTTGTGATGAGGGACTACTATACCTCCGTGGGGGCAAGCGGTGCGGTCTTTGGTGTGGAAGGCGCTTTGCTTATGCTGGTTATTCTGTACCAAGGTAAGTTAGAGTATATGACGATAGGCAGGCTGGCTTTTGCCATTGTTTTTTCACTTTACTGCGGCATTACCAGTACGGATGTCAATAACGCGGCACATATAGGCGGTATTCTCATGGGATTTGCCGCGATGGCGGTCATTGCGATGCTGTGCCCACAGATCAGGGCAGGAAAGGACAAGAATATCAATGAAGATTAATATCTATTATGGCGGACGGGGACTGATGGATGATCCCACACTCTTCGTAATCAATAAAATGAAGGAAGTGCTGGAAGAGCTTCGTGTTACGGTGGAGTATTTCCAGCTCTATGAGTTGAAGAATAGTATCACGACCCTTCCGCAGAGTTTAAAGACTGCTGACGGTGTCATTCTTGCGACGACGGTGGAGTGGTACGGCATAGGCGGATATATGCAGCAGTTCCTTGATTCCTGCTGGTTGTACGGGGATAAGGAACGGATCAGTGAGATCTATATGAGCCCGATCGTCATGTCAACCACATATGGAGAGCGGGGCGGCATGCTCGATCTGGTAACGGCATGGGAGATTCTGGGCGGACTTCCCTGCGACGGTATCTGTGGATACATTACGGACACATCTATTCTGGAAGAGAACGATGAATATATTCGTATCATAGAGAAAAAAGCGGAAAATCTGTATCGTACGATCAACCAGAAGATTGCATGTCTGCCGGCGAGCAATCAGGCGGTAAAACAGAAAGTGGCAATTACAAAAAATATTAATTTTACGCCGCAGGAGTCAGAACAGCTTTCCCAGTATGTTGCGGATGATACTTATGTGCAGAGACAGAAAGCGGATATTCAGGAACTTGCCAGCATGTTCCGGGATATGATGGGAAGCAGTGAGAAAGAAGATACGACGGAATTTTTGAAAGAGATTCAGGAACATTTCAAACCGCAGCCCGGTTTGGTAGGGGACTTTAAGATTGTGATAGAAGAGAAGAAGACACCGCTCTTTATCGGAATAAGCGGGGGCGATCTGCGCTGTTTCTATGGTGAGGGCAGCCATGCAGACGTGGAGGTGCAGATGCCCAGAGAGGTTATGAATGGTATTGTGGCCGGCAAGTCTACGTTTCAGGCTTCGTTTATGGCAGGTGATATGAAGATGAAGGGTGACTTCAAGGCGCTTCGCACATTGGACCAGGCACTTATATTCGGCGCCAGACTGACCGGATTATAATAAATGTGAGTGAGATAGGAGAGGATTGTAATAATGAAAGACGCTAATTGTATTTTTTGTAAAATTGCAAACGGTGAGATTCCGTCTCAGACATTGTATGAAGATGAAACTTTCCGTGTGATTCTTGATCTGGGACCGGCGACGAAAGGGCATGCGCTGATTCTGCCCAAAGAACATCATGCAAATCTGTACGAACTGCCGGAGACGACTGCCGGAGAGGTCATGAAACTGGCTAAGAAGATGGCATCTATGATGACAGAGCGTTTGGGATGTGAAGGATTCAATCTGGTGCAGAATAACGGAGATCTGGCAGGACAGACTGTCTTCCATTTTCATATGCACCTGATTCCGAGATATCGGGCAGACGGACAGAAGATCGGATGGAAGCCGCAGGAAGTATCGCAGGCGGAACTGGAAGCGGTTAAGGATCAGATATGTCAGGAATAAACGGATTCTGCTGTGGTCAGAATGGCGGCAGTTGAAACAGGAAAGGGCAGAGTAAGTCAATGCGAATGGTAGATGTGGCGGATGTCACAAGAAATATTAAAGAAATGTGTATTGAAGCGAATCATTTCCTCGCGGAAGATATGGACGAGGCAATGAAGCATGCATCACAGGATGAGAAAGCGCCGTTGGGAAGGCAGATCCTGTGCCAGCTTCAGGATAACCTGAAAATTGCCGGAGAAGATATGATCCCCATCTGTCAGGATACCGGTATGGCGGTAATCTTCATGGAGATCGGACAGGATGTACACTTTACGGGCGGGTCTCTGGAAGAAGCGGTTAATGAGGGTGTCAGACAGGGATATGTAGAAGGATATTTGCGGAAATCCGTGGTTGGCGATCCTTTGATCCGTGAGAATACGAAGGATAATACACCGGCCGTCATCCATTACGAGATGGTAGTCGGGGACAGTGTTAAGATCACCGTGGCACCGAAGGGATTCGGGAGTGAGAATATGAGCAGAGTGTTCATGCTTAAGCCTGCAGACGGAATAGAGGGTGTTAAGAATGCGATTCTGACTGCAGTCAAGGATGCCGGTCCGAACGCGTGCCCACCGATGGTTGTGGGTGTGGGTATAGGCGGTACTTTTGAAAAATGTGCCTTGATGGCGAAAAAGGCGCTTACCAGACCTGTGAACGAACATTCAGAGATTCCCTATGTGAAAGAACTGGAAGAAGAGCTGCTTCTGAAGATTAACGAGACAGGGATCGGCCCCGGAGGGCTTGGCGGAACGACTACGGCGCTGGCGGTTAATATTAATACTTATCCAACGCATATTGCAGGACTGCCGGTTGCGGTCAATATCTGTTGTCATGTGAACAGACATGCGGTAAGATCGCTATAATTTATATGCATATGGCATGGAGGAAAAATGGAACGACATATACAGGCACCTATAAATAAAGAAGAGGCGGCAGCGCTGCGGGCAGGAGATTATGTGTACATAAGCGGCACTATCTATACGGCGAGAGATGCGGCGCATAAGAGAATGTATGAGACGCTGGCTCATGGCGGAGCGCTTCCTCTTGAGATGGAGAATAATGTGATATATTATATGGGACCGTCTCCGGCAAGAGAGGGCAGACCGATCGGTTCTGCCGGTCCGACCACTGCCAGCCGCATGGATAAGTACGCGCCGGATCTGTTGGATTTGGGATTGATCGGTATGATCGGTAAGGGTAAAAGGTCGCAGGCTGTGAAAGAAGCAATCGTCAGAAACGGAGCGGTTTATTTCGCTGCGGTCGGCGGTGCGGGGGCATTGCTGTCTAAATCGATTACCAAGTCGGAAGTGATCGCGTACGACGATCTCGGAACGGAGGCGATTCGCAAGCTTGAAGTCAAGGATTTTCCGGTTATTGTAGTGATTGACTCTGAGGGGACGGATCTGTATGAGACGGTGATGGCTGAATAGGGTAGTGCGTAGTGTACTGAAAAAATCACGTGAAAGCGTTGACAAACGAGAACAGCTTAGGTATAATAACATGTGCGTTGTGGTTGAGCGCAGAACTTCATATTGGTAGAGGATAGTTCAGACTGTGGAGAAATACTCAAGAGGCTGAAGAGGCGCCCCTGCTAAGGGTGTAGGTCGCTTGCGCGGCGCGAGGGTTCAAATCCCTCTTTCTCCGTTATATCTACCGATGAATTAAGACTCAGGAATGATGATTAGGCATTTCTGAGTCTTTTTTATGCGCAGGGGTGCGTAATGTATATTGCTGCTTTGCAGCACGCACCCCGCGCGACGAGTAGGGGAAGAAATCTCCCCTACTCGATTGACAAGATACGTCTATTTTCTGTGTTTTGGCTTAGACCGCTTCTGCTCGTACATAGCCCGGTCGGCCTTTTCGGTGAGCTGTTTTAAGTCAAAGTCCGGACTGATCGTCTCAGAGGCCGCACCGATGCTGGCGGAGACAATATATTTCTTAGTGTGCAGTTTATTGTAGTTATCCAGATATTGGTTGATCTTATAGATCATAAGTGTGATTTCCTCATCGGAATATCCTGCAGTCAGAAGACAGAATTCGTCACCGCCCAGCCGGGCACAGATATCCCCGTCCCTTACAGCGTTTTTCAGGGCATGCCCAAGAACACAGATTGCAAAATCGCCTTCGCTGTGTCCGTAAGTATCATTAATGTACTTAAGTCCGTCCAGATCCAGCACAAAAGAAGAGATACGGGTGCCGGTGTCCTGCATTTTCTCAAGAAGTTCTTCTGACAGCAGCTTGTACCCATGCCGGTTATAAAGGCCGGTCATCTCATCATGCATATAGATTTCTTCCAACCGACTGACAAGGAGACCCGTGCGCTTGTTCTCGGCAATATTATGCAGCATACTGTTGATATTCATAATCCAGGACAGGAAATCAACCTCACAGATGATCTGGTTATGCTCGTACGCAATGGCGATATAACCATATGCTTTCTCACTGAAATACAGAGGGTAAAAAATGTAGCTGGAGGCTTCTGTGTCAAAGAGATAGTCAGGCAGCGGATTTTGTTTGGTAAAGCTGCACTCATGCATGCGCCTGCCGTCCTTATATGCAAACTTAAGCAGCATGACATCCCGGTCTGCAGAGTCATCTTCGGAAAAAGTGATTGTGCGGATGTGGGAGGAGACGGAATCCCAGTCTGAATAAAGGCACAGATATAATTCACTACACCCGGAAATCTGCGACACGAAATTTTCCAACAGCTCCATGCCCTCATTAATATCTACGGTTGCCAATAGGGAAGCGGCCATATGAATATTATTCGTGCTCGTGGTTTCGTTCTGCCCTACTTTCAACGCCATTTCATGCTGAAAAAAGAAGGGGTTTTTATGGTGTTTGGCAGCACATCCGCAGGAGCCGCCAATGTGCGGATCGGATGTTATGACTGTGATCGGAGGAAGTTCTTTTCCGTGGATTGCCGAGAGCAGAAGTTCCAC
Source organism: uncultured Lachnospiraceae bacterium (assembly GCA_947178115.1). Classification (GTDB taxonomy): domain Bacteria; phylum Bacillota; class Clostridia; order Lachnospirales; family Lachnospiraceae; genus UBA3282. Next base: position 1,103 of record CAMWXF010000030.1, on the reverse strand, counting down.
GGCGTGTACGCCCATTTCTTTTGTGGGAAAAGTAACCGATGTCAGCGGCGGGTCGATTGACTGTCCCTCCTCCAGCATGTCGGTGCCTGTCACGGCAATATCTTCGGGGACCCGGTATCCCTTGTCAAGAAGAGCACGGATCATGCCTAGCGCCATGCGGTCGTTGTAGCAGACGATCGCGTCCGGTTTACCCGTGGCGGTAAAATATTCCGCCGCTGCTTCAAAATCCCCGTTGTCGTAAGTGCACTCATAAATATCCTGTGCCGTGACAGGCAGATTATGCTTCGTCATAACCTGCTTGTAAATATTGCGGCGGTGGTCAGAGAAATATGTTTCCAGCGTATTTCCGAGATAACAAATACGCTTATACCCGTGGGTTCCAATCAGATGTTCCGTGAGCTGCCCGGTGCCGGTGTCGTTGTCCAGCGCTATAGACGGATATTGTCCATGCTGATGTGTAATTTCAATAATTGGGCAGCGGCACCCCTCCAAAGTTTTAGAAATCAGTTGCGGCAGATTGCTGGTAACATATGTACTGGATATAAAAATGACACCGCAAAGGTTGTCAAAATTCGGAATGCGCAGGATGCTTTCCTCTCCCTGTCTGTAATTACCCGGAATCTCTTCGTCCGTGGACGAAAAAATCTCCACGCAATATCCATATACCGAAGCCTGATCTATGATGCCCTGACAGATATTACGCTGGTATTCACCTACAATATGCGATACAAAAACACCGATTTTCTTAGTGTGGTACATATCTTTCCTCCGAAACAATAATGATCACTATTTTCTCTTAGTATAATTGACAATATCGGAAAAAACAATATAACTCTTTGTAATTAAGGTAGTGCCTAATAAGACGGTAGCGGAAGCGGATATAGCCTGCGATAAGAAAGGAAACTGTTCTAGTAGTGTGGAGCAGAGCGAAATAAATAAGTAAGTGTGCGGAAGAGGATTTCCCGACCGGGAAATCCTTTTCTGCTTAAATGCACAAAGCTTAATTTTTAACACTTTTTTCACATTTAAACGGTTTCGGCAGGGGAACTCCTATGATAAAATTCTAAGAAAGAAATCGGAGGAACAGCTTTCCATAGGAAAGA
>CAMWXF010000029.1 GCA_947178115.1 uncultured Lachnospiraceae bacterium | reverse complement strand
GGATCTTTCGTCTCTAAACCGTACTGCTCCACTTGCGACACTCCCAGATTAATTTGGTCAAGAAAGGCCCCAAGCGGATAATCCGCCATATAATCCGTGATCTGCCGTTTGAGTACACGTCCCTGCTCATCGGAAGCGATAGAGTATCGCCCGATGTCCGTCTTGCCCGCTTCCATAGCAAGGCAATCTCTGACGCCGCCGTAACCTCCGCCGCCGCTCTCCGGCTGCAGATTCCTCTGTATGTAATTCTTCAAATGCGCTTCCGTATTCCCGATATCTGCCCTACTTCCTCCGTACGACATATCCACAAACAGCAGGTCATACTGTTCCAGAAGTTCCCTGTGGTACTCCGCAAGAATCGAATTCATGCCGATATCCGCAACACATTCAAACTTCATGCGTATGGCACTGATTCGTGCCCCTTCTATTACCGTGAATACAAGGGACAGAATCAATGTGAGAGATAATGTAAGGAATACGGTGATATACCCTTTCCTCATGACATTACCGTATTGCTGTCTTTGGTGATCTTCTCAAAGACCGTATCCACCAAGGTGCGAAGCTGTGTCTTAAAGATAATGACAAGTCCGATCAGCACCACGATGATCAGTATGATCTCTACCGTTCCCATTCCCTCCTCTTCCTTAAGGAATGCCCGCAAGCCTTTCAGTCTTCCTGTCTCCATACCTGTTTTTTTGTTTCTACTTGTTCTCCCTATTCTGTTCATCTTTTCCTCCATTCCGAAGCGTTTTACGTTGAGGATTCCGCACTGTGCTCAACTTAGCTTCTCTAATTGTCATGTTTCTGGTTTACATTATTTGTTTGTCCACTTGCCGATTACGTCACATCATAAAGGAAAAATATGCCGGTATCATAATGACTACCATGACAATGCACAACATCATCATCATCGGAAGCAGTAGCTTCGTGCCCGCTTCCTCACCCAGCTTTTTTGCCAGCGCCTTTCTCTCGGTGAAAGCATTATCCGCCTCCTGCCGCAGCATATCCAGCAGATCATTACTTCCCTTCCTGATATTCTGCGATAGCAGCGTACTTAATTTCATATACGCCTGCACCTGACATCGCCTGCCGAAATGGTCGTAGGCTTCCCTCTCCGATCTGCCGCTTTGCAGCTCATGGCATGTTATCAGTATTTCTTCATAGACATATCGCCTCCTTTCCTTCTGCTGCTTCTTATAGTCCTCGCCCATTTTGGTGAAAGCGTTCCTGATCGTCATTCCCGCACCCATATAAAGCGCCAGCTTATTGACGATCTCCGGATAGTCCAGCGTAAGTTCCCGCTTTCGCTTTTCCAGCTGTCGATCCAGCTCCCTGCCACGCCCCCAGTACAAGATTCCGGCGGCGATCAGAATCAGACACATAAGATATCCACTGCCGTCCTCCACGATTTCTCTCCATATGATAGGTTTAGACTCCACACTGTCCGGCAGGATCATAGCCTCCGTGCTCCCGGTGCGCTGCTCCTGCATATGCAGCAGTTCCTCAATTTGCCTGCGCATAAGTTCTCTCTGGGTATAGACGACGGGATTTATCTGCACATGGATCTGTTCATCCCAGTTCCATTCCTCATACCGGACATGCACTGTCAATGTAACAATCTCCCCTTTTTCCAGCTCGGTATTATCGATCGTGCCATCCGTATTTACGAGGGCATAACTGTCACTCTCCCAGGATATTTCAAAGGGATATCCGTCAATCCGCGTTACCAGATCCAGATCGTACCGCACATCTTCCAGACTTTCATTCTGCCCGCGAATTACCTCCGGTATGGCCTCTGCCATTTTTTGATACAACGCCTCTGCCTCTTCCTGTGTATACTTGCGCTCCTCCACGGTATACCGGAATATTTCTTCTTCCCCATCCATAATCTGCGCCGCCAGTTCCATGGGTATGTCTCCCTCACCGTAAGAATTCCGCCATATATAGCTGCCGTCCACCAGAAGCGAACTGCTATGCGCACTTAACCATACTGCCATACAGACTGACACGCCCGCGAAAATCACCGTGAGTATCACACTGTATTGCGACAGATAATATTCCCTGACCTGTATCTGCACCGCCTTATCCGGCTGTAATGCCTTCAGTTTATCTCCCAACTGCCGCCTGGATATATCTTTCCGCCAGCCGCGCCTTGCGCCCGCCTGCCTTGACGAATTCTGCTGTCTGCGCAGAAGATAAGAAGCCATCCTGCGAAACGGACCCCGGCATTCCTCCCGCCACGACACAATATAGAGCAGCACATATACCGCCAATACCGCTATGTATATATAAATCATTTTTATGCCGACTCCTTCCTTACACTTCGATCTCCACGATTCGTCTGGATAGCAGATACGCTGCCATGTAGAATCCCAGACACACGGTCATGATCATGATGCCGATCACATTGTGATACAGCACGTCAAAGAATCCTCTGGATGTGCTGCTGACATAGAAGATAATCAGGAACGGAACCATATTCATGATTTTCTGTTCCATCTTCCTTGCACTGATCATCACCTGAATCTCCTTGTCCGTCTCCGTCTTCTGCTCGATCACTGCTGCCGTCTTGGCCAGAATATCCGTCATATTGCCGCCGCTTCGCTTCGCAATGTAGAAGACATCCGCAAACTGTATAATATCCGGCAGATTACTACGCTGTCCGAGATTATATATGAGCTTCTCCAATACTACATTGTTATCCAGTCCGGCAATAACATATCTCATCTCCAGACAGATAACCGCCTCCGCACCATAGAGCATCTCCATATCCCTGTAAGATTCCCGAAAAGCGTTTTCAATCGAATATCCTGCCTTCTGATTGGCCGAAACGGCAAGAATCATGTCCTTAAACTCTATACCCAGCTCCTGCCGCCGCTTTCCAGCCAGCTCCTTCTTCTTCTCTTTCAGAAAAAGGAACAACACAGGTGTAAGGCACAGACACGCGATCCATGACCGGTAGAAGAAAAATCCTACTATAGCGATGAGCAGTATGCCTTCTGAAATATACAAAAGCCCTTCCTTCGGACGAAGCCGGTATTCACCATAATCCGGCATACTGTAATTTTTCGACATAAGACAACTCTCCCTTCTTCTGCAGGTTTCCGCATACTCTGCCTTCCTCATCCGTTCCCGTCTCTGCGAATTGATACAACGGCTTCAAGGCAATCTTATCCGCCTCATAACCTAAGACCTCCACAATTTCCAGCACTTTTCTCGAACCGTCCCTAAGCCGCCCCAGATGAATGATAATATCAATACCGGAGGCAATCTGCTGCCTGATCGCTGTAAGCGGAATATCCATGCCCATTAATATCATGTTTTCCAGCCGGCTCAACATATCCTCGGAGCTGTTGGCATGTCCTGTCGACATGGAACCGTCGTGCCCTGTATTTAAACACTGCATCATATCAAAAGCTTCCCCGCCTCTGACTTCGCCCACGATAATACGATCCGGACGCATCCGAAGCGATGTCCTGATCAGATCTCTGATAGTGATCTCCCTGCAGCCCTCCACATTGGCGTTGCGCGTTTCCATGCGCACCAGATTCGGAATGCTCCTGATCTGCAGCTCCGCGCTGTCCTCAATCGTGATAATTCTCTCCTGCGCCGGAATATAGTAGGACAGTGCATTTAAAAATGTGGTCTTGCCGGAACCCGTGCCACCGCTGATAAAAATGTTGTACTTCGCCCGCACCAGCTTATGAAGCCATTCACACACTTCCGCACTGACGGACCCATAAGCAATCAGATCTTCCATCATAATCGGTTGATCCGGAAATCGCCTGATCGTTACAATCGGCCCGTTTAATGCCACCGGATCGAGAACCACATTGACACGTGCGCCGCCCTGCAGTCTGGCATCCACAATGGGAGAAGCCTCGTTCACCACCCTGTTGCAGTCCGCCACGATCTGCTGTATGACATTCTGTAATTTTTCCCGGCTCTCGAACCGCAGCTCACTCCTGTACAGATGCCCGTCCCGCTCTATGAAAATACAATCGGGGCCGTTAATCATAATCTCCGTAATATGCGTATCATCAACCAATTCCTGCAGCACATCCAGTTTTCGAATCGCATGGAACAGTTCCCTGCGAAGCTGTCTGCGTTCCGTCAGCGTCATGGGCGTTTCCCTGCTTTCCCTGATCAACATCTCATCGATTAGCTGCTGTATCTCCTCATCCGAGCTTTCCATGGAATAGTCAATGCTCTCCGCAAGTTTTTCCTTCAGTTTCCTCTTGCGCTCTTCCCTACTTTCCATATAGATCCTCTCTTACGATTGCTTTTACATATCCTGCCAGCTCCCCATGAGTCATCAGATTCAGATCCACGGTAATATCCCTGAAAACCGGAAACCGGCATTTCACGGTTTTCTCCACGATCTCTTCCATCTCGTTGAAATGCAGAATCTGTTCATACTGATTAATCTTAGCCACCGCAAAGCTATCCTCCTTCGTGATGGTGTATATCTTATAGCAGCTGCGCAGCAGATCGAATAATCCATCCATACAATCGTCCAAATCCAAAATAATATACTCATACTGTCCGATCCCGGCAATGCACCTGCAAAGTTCCAGCCACTCTTCTCCCGTCACTTCCCGCCGCCCCGCATAGGACTGCATCGGCGGTATATAATCTAACCCGTTCATGTTCTGCGTGACCGCGGGCAGTCGCAGCGCCATCTTCTCCCGATCGCACCGGAAGTAATACATAAGGTCCATCATATCCATGGCAAAGTCCCGTTTCAGCATCTGTCCGAATCCCGAATAACTCTCGAAGTTGAAGTATAAAACCCTGTGCTCCTTCGCCAAAATCTGTCCCATCGTAAGGGCAAAAGATGTCTGCAGACATCTCTTGACAGGGGAATAGATACCGATCAGCTTCACCTCTGTGTCTTCTGTTGCCGCCCTGAGCTTCCAATCTGAGAGATCGGTGATTGATTCGGTAAGTATGGTTACGATATTCTCCGGGCTCTGGAATTTACTGATATATTGCAGCTTGTTTTCGGCAGCGGTACAATTTATCTCCGCACCGACGGATGTGTTATCCTGTAACCCATGGTCTGTTTCCGTCTCCTCTGACATCTCGTCTTCACGCAACACAAACATCCGAGCTATCTGCCTTCTCACATATTCCTCCCGCAACAGTTTCAGAGCGCTTTCGGCAATAACTAACACCGCAATTTCTTCCTGTCCTGCAAACTTCTGCAGTTCCTCCACTTTCGTAAATAAATGCAGCGTGTACGGAAGTCTGACCTTGTCCAGTATGTACTCCGAAAGCCTGAGTGCATAAGCTTCCTCCGTATCGCATATTGCAAAAACCTTTCGCTTCAAATTACTCCTCCTAATTTCATCACCACGCCGAACAAAATCGGAACCGTAAAATGTATTTTGTTCTTGCGGTACAACTGATAATCCTGTAACATATGCTCTCCGTATATTTTCCAGTGCCCTGTCCTTGCCACTTCCGATATATAAGACAGAAAATATTCTATTCTTTCTCTTCCGTTATGCTCCGTAAGCAGCTTGAGCAGAGAAAATACCGCCCCGATTATGAATGTCGATACCATAACCGCGAGAAGCTCTTTCTTATTCATGAAACTGCCGATCATCATAAACACTTTCACATCACCGGCACCGAGCGCACCGATTTTAAACAGTGGGTACATGAGCAGAAATGCAAGAAGCATAGAGAAGACAGGCTGCAGCAAATCGGTATGATACCGGAATCCGCCCAATATCCCGATCCCGGTTCCGAGTATAATAAAGCCGTTAGGGATACGATCTGTCTTAAGATCTGCTAACGCTGCAAGAAACAGCAAAAGAAGCAACAGAGATTGATAGTAACTCAGTCCAATAAAATCACCTCCATAGAATAAAATAATTATGACTCAATGAAATCATAGTGGGATGAAACTCCCGATGCCGTACCGGCAAGATAAGTAGCACATAGAATTTCTTGAGTTGTAAAATGAATTATAAACACAAAACAGTATCCTGTCCAGACCCATTTTGCAGAAAAAAATTTTTTGTGAAAAGTCTACAATATTTTAAAGAAGTGGATGCCATAAAGTACGGCAATCCCCGGAAATCCAAGGATTCCGGATGTCAAAATCGTAAGCGGATTGATACCTACCGCAACCGCGATCTGCCTAGATGCCAACAGATAATTAAGGCAGTAAATTCCGATCGTACCCATGACCGCCCGCAGAATAAAATTAACCAGCCACTCCACTTTTCTTCCCATCGCACCTATAATAAGCACGATCAGACATACACCCAAAATCGCCAGTGCTCCGCCTGCATTTCCCATCTCCATATCCCTTCACCTTCTTCATTAAGCCTTGTCTGTCTCCGGTACTCTTTCGATTCCACAACCATAATTTAACAGTTTGAATGTCTTTACACTGGTAACATATGCTTCCTGTCCCTCAAATATTACATGAATATTTTTCCAAATATTACCTATACTTAAACAAAAGTAAATTCAAGACATCTTTATTTTAGAAAGGTTTGGTGGGTGTATGAAAATGTTTTTTCATCAGAGCGCTAACGGTACGGCAGGTGCGGATATCATCGTGGACTGTCAGAAAATGACGATACGTGAAGAATTGGCACAGACAAGGTATGCGCTGGAAATTGCCTATTCGAATTTTGACAATGTAACCGATCCCGACCTGATCGACTGTTATATCTATGAAGTGAATGCAACGCTTAAGCGTTATAAGTATCTGTTAGAACAGGCAGCAGATATGAACCTGCTGCCTGAAGAAAACCATCAAGAAATATATCGTGCGCTGTCTCTGTTCTCATAAACGCGCATATTTATACTCTGCCGCCTATACGCAGAATCCTCTGTTAGTTACGGAATCCGCAATATTCTCTGTAAGTGTATTCCGGCCGTAGGTAAGCCCTGCATATACGCTCTGCGTATTACCCATAACAGGACCGGACGTATCCTGATCTTCGATTGCCTGATATGCCTTATGCAGCTCACCGATAATCAGTCGGACATGCTCTAAGTTCTCTCTCTCATAATGCGTAGAAGCCTTAACAAGCTCCCTGCTGATATAGAGATAGAGCTGTAGCAGATTATGCGCCAGTTCATAATCAAGGTTAAGCGATGCCGTCAATTCGTCTATGCACCCCCGGATCTTGCGAATCGCACTCTTGTACTCCATCTTCTGCCCGGCATCCAGCGCTTCCTGCGCCTCATCTACATAGAGCAGAACCATCTCATACAGAATCGTGATCAACTGGGTCTTATTCGCCTGCGTAATTCGCAAGGTATACTCCTGTTTCAATTCCTTGGTCATATATATCTCTCCTTAATATTCTAGGTCTCGCACTATTATTGGAGAAGCTGAAGCACCTGAGAAGGTCTCTCGTTGGCCTGTGCAAGCATGGAAACTGCTGCCTGAGATATTACCTGCTCTGTTGTGTAAGTTGTCATCTCCTCCGCCATATCCACATCCATGATACGGGAATAAGAACTCGTCATGTTCTCGTTGGTGATGTCCAGACTGCTTACCGTGTGCTCCAGACGGTTCTGGTAAGCTCCCAGTCTGCTTCGTGCATCGGATACATACAGGATTGCACCCTTGACCTCATCGATTGCCTTCGAACTGTTATCCTGTGTATCTACCTCTGTTCTCTCGATACCGAGTCTGTCCAGAGAAATCTTGGGAATCCTGATATTTAACTGCTGTCCTTCGTTGGCACCAATCTGCATATCCATGGAGCCGATGCCGGTCACGTTAATCTCTAACGCACCATTTGCTACACAATTTACAGGATTATATCCTGTAATGCTTCCATCCGCCGGATTATACACCGGACTCGGCGTAACCGCGATCGTCAGCTTGAAGTCCTGATTGCCTGTAATCGTCACTTTGTCCTGTCCTACCTCAGTAATCGATACGCCCTTCGGAAATTCCGGCCCCGGCGTAAAACTATTCTTTGTCTGATCCAAATCTATTGTTCCATCTGCATTATAGAATACTGTCAGCGCATCAATCGTATACTGTTTCGCCAGCACCTCATCGCTGTAATAATCTACCGTCGCAATCTGGCTGTTCGTATAACCTCTTAAATCAAAGCTGCCATCCAACAGAGGCTGACCGTTGAATTCCGTATCGGTAGCAATTCTGGTAACCTCTTCTTTCAACTGCTTCATTTCCTGATTCAGCATTTCTCTGTCAGTTGTTGTAAGTGTTCCCGTAGCGCCCTTTACTGCCAGCTCATTCATTCGCTGCAGCATGTCATGTACTTCTGTTAAAGCGCCGTCCGCCGTCTCGATTATGGAAGTGCCTCTGTTAGCATTCTCGGTTGCAACGGATACGCCGGTAATCTGTGCATTCATTCTGCGGCCGATTGCATATCCTGACGGATTATCTTTCGCTGCCGTAACCTTTAACCCGGAAGACAGTCTCTTAAGTGACTGTGAGACTCTCTTATCCGATGCATTAAGTGCGTTGTTAGCGTGCATTGCCGCTGAATTGTAACTAATCTTCATATAAAAGTTCCTCCTATCTCATAACTGCCATTCTCTATGCTGTGAACACTGTAATAAATGCTTTTGCTATCTGATACAAATCTGCGGTCTGTACCGATGACCCGTTCTGGGTTTCTTCCGCCGTATAGGCGTTCAGATCCAGTTCTGCGCTGCATACGATTCCGATATCACCGAGTTCCAGTTCATTATGCGCCAACGCTTCAACCGTGGTCCGCAGACATTTCTGCAGGCTGTCGTTCTTTTCCTGAATATTATCAGCGCCTTCCTGCGTGGAACAGGCGATATAGCCGGATACTTTCCTGTTGCGGATCGTAAATTCCGCGGCCACTTTACCGTGACTTTCCGTCTCAAATGTGGCCTTAACCTTACCGCCGTCCTGTTTATCATGCAGCACCCTTAGATGGATTGCTGTCGTCTCCCCGTTGATCTCTACGGGAATCTGATAATTTTCCTCTTTCGCAAGACCGGCTGCCAGCGTGAGCTGCTTTCGGCAGCTCTGAATCGCCTTCAGATCAATATAGTTTATATCAGGATTATACTGCGCCTCTTCCAGCACTTCCTCGAAGACCCGTTCCATCTCTTCAAAGGCTTCCTGCGCGCTTTTCTCATCTGTCAATGCATCATGCAGACGGGAAACGGCGTCTTTTACATTTTCCTCATTCTCAGGTGAGGTATACTCTTTCATTTTCTTATAAAGAGCACCTCTGCTGTTCATCAGCATATCCGCTGCCGCCAGATTATTGATCGTCACCGGCTGCTTGCTGTGTAACAGTTCCTCGATCACGGCATCTTCCACTTCACATGCCTGCTGTACTTCCCGCATCTGCTCCTGTCGGTACTCTTTCTCTGTAGAAGCGTCCTGTTTTGCCATGCGGTCTGCAATGTTTCCAACAATTTCGCGGTAGTTCTTGTTAAAACCACTCTCGATCTGCCTGCTGATCGACATGCCTTTCTCAATGGCCTCAACGCCGGCAAATGCGTCATCTACCATAAAGTCCATGCCGGCTTTCTTCCGGCTTCGTACCGCACTCAGCATATTTTTAAAGGAGACCTCTGCTCCCATATTGACAAGTGCGCCAACCGCAGCGTCATCCGTCTTTTCAAACTGTCTGAGCATACGGTAGATACCGATATATGCCGTCCGCTCCTGCTCGTCAATAGCCTTGCTCTTATCGAGCTTATACAAAAATTTGCTGTATTTTTCGCTCGCCTGCTCTTTACTGTACGGTATGGAATCCAGATATTCATTTAACTCCGGCAGGGTCATTTCCAGCGGATTCTTGCCGTCCCGGATCGCCTGCAGGACTGCTGCCGGTGTCATTTTACTGATCACACGGTGAAGCTCTGCATCCGTATCCCGCACTATTTCTATATTTTCCTGTGTCAGTTCCATCCGATTGTAGCCCAGAATGCGAACCGCCCGACGGTTCTCCTCATTGAGCTCAAATCCCAGATCTTCCAATGTGCTGTCCACATTCCGGAATGCCTTCCGGATCGAATCACCCAGATCGCTCCGTATAGTCGTCATCCATGTCTCATACTTTTCGCTCGCCTCATCATATTGATTTCGCAGAGCTGTGCCGTCTATGTGTACCTGGTCTAAGGTAAAATCCTCGTCCGTAACTTTAAACCGGCCGGCAATATCGATCGGCAGATAGGGGATTTCCGCTACCTTGCTGCGGGTTTCCTCATAGAGAGAGGCTTTCGCGGCTACCTGCGCCTCATCCGTCTCGCCGAACATAAGCTGTCTTTGCTGTAACTCAATCTGTCTCAAGGCATCCACAAGCTGTTCCAGTTCCGTGGTATCAATGGCATAACCGCTCTCCAACAGTTTACGATTGGCCTCCACCGTCATCATCAGGCGGATCTCCTCTAGCTGCCGTCTCGCCGTGATGTTCTCCAGAGCCTCCACGACTGTGTTGCTTTCTGCGTTACTTTCCGCATGCGTCGCAGTCTTATTGTTCGTTGTATACCCTGCGGCATTTCCCGCATATTCCGCAGTTCTCTGATCCGCAGACTGCGTAGCCGCCTCTATCTCATTCTCAGCCGCTTCAAGATTCACAAGCGTCAGTTCCTGATCCTCAGCTACGGCTTTATCAACTGCCTCATCCGTGATCTGCGCAAACCGCTCCACGTACTCAACCGCTTTTTCCAGATTGCTCCTGCCGTCTGCCAGATTGGCTTCTCCGGCTTCTTTACCATCCACAACTGCCGCCACGATCGCCGAGAAAATCTGCCTGCTGTCCTGAGGAAGTGTCAGATGATTCAGCTCGTAGAGATTCGCCACTGCCTCCGGTGTAAGAGGGATTCCTTTTTCAATCAGCCATTTTGCATCTTCCAGAGACTCTTCATTTACTTCCAGTCTCGCTTCCTTAAGGATCTTCTCCATCTGGGGACGAAGGTTAGACCAATCGTATTCTTCCGCTTTCTTCGCGTAATATCCGGCGCCGTCCGTGTAATAGCCTCTTCCCTGCCTGCTGCCGTCCGCTGTAGAACTGTAGCCCGCCAGATACAGGTTATCGATTGTAGGCTCCATATTGTTTTCTACCATATATTTGGCAGCGCCTTCGGTCA
>CAMWXF010000028.1 GCA_947178115.1 uncultured Lachnospiraceae bacterium | reverse complement strand
GATCACACAGGCGGATAATAAGAATATCTATACGTCCATGAGCGGTTATACGAAGCTGAACGGCATGGAGAAAGAGGTATTAAAGATCTGCCAGATCAATAAGAACGGTGCAGATGTCATTGACCTGGGTTATGAAGTACGTACTAAGGGCAGGCATTTTAACACGCTGATTTATGGCGGGGATTATAACGGTGAGCATTACACAGGCATAGCTGACGAATTTGAGCTAGAGATCACCACCATGGATGTAAATACATTCCAGAGCAGGTATTATGCCAATAATGACTATCTGAAAGATTTCAACATGTTGATTTTAGGTTTCTCAGATATGTATGGCGACTTCGACGGAGATTCTGAGAGCGGACCGATGGGTGCGATCGTTGATTTTATTAACAGCGGTAAGAGTGTCCTCCTCGGTCATGATACCACATCCTTCTTTAACTGCCCGAATCAGGCACCGTGGGAGGGTAATCAGGCGATGAAAGGTTATCCATGGAGAAATAACTACGAACTGTATGATTTAAATTGGTACTATGGGCCGCCGCATGGATGGTATTATACGCGTAATGCGGCAACGCTGAATAAGTATGTCCGTCCTCTGGTAGGCATGGACCGTTATGGAATTTTGGATTCCGACATATTACAGAGAGGTGATGTACTGAAAGAGGGAAGCGGCGATTATAATACGGTGGTAAACTCCGGTAAGGATGTTGCCTACAAGCCTAAGAGCGGCAGAAAAGAAACGGTGCCGGAAGTACATGGCTATACCTACGCGCTGATCAGCGCCAAGGATCAGAAGGTATTGCAGGATAACGGTACGACCAGCAAGTATCAATATACCAAATGGAATCTGATGTCAAATAATTATCAAAGATATCAGGAAGTAGTATTTGAAAACAAATACACAAACATCCGTTTCGATGCTGCATGGTTCTGGGAAAATTACGATGGCTGTGAGACTGATCCCACCAGATACGGTGAGCTGGAGAAGGTGAATAACGGTCAGATATATAATGTCCACGCCACACAGGTCAATAAGGGACAGATCACGGAATATCCGTATAAGCTGAAGGATGAGTTTGAAGTGGCACTGACACATACGCAGTATTATGAGCTGGATTATACGGCGGATGATGACGGTGACGGGGAGAGCGATCTTGTAGTATGGTACTGTCTCGGCGGTAGGACTTCTCCGACAGGCCATCGCGATTGGGAGACGACGATCTATTCCCAGTCGCCCAATGATGTGCGCAATAATTACTATATTTATAACAAAGGCAATATTACATACACCGGTATGGGTCATGCACGTCAAAACTCGAACGGGGAATGGTATACCTTCGAGGAGGCGAAGCTGTTCATCAACACGATGATCGCATCCTATCAGGCGGGTATCAAGGATCCGCAGATCAGCGTACTCAAGAGCGGTGTGCCGGAAGCCGATACGATGAAGCTGCTCTACAGATATTACGATAGGAGCAATAATTTCTCATTAAATGATGAGATGACGGCGGAGGATTACGAGAAGATCTATTTCATGGTGGAGGATATCAACTTTATAAAGGGTACCAGAAAGATCGAATCACACGTATACTATCAGGACGATGGCGGCGGCGAGGTGATCAACGTGGACGGAACGGATATTACGGTCAGCCGTCTGCCGGACAACATATACAGCGTCAAGGACGGAAGTGCCGTAGATGCCACCGATCTGACCAGCGGCAGAATCTACTATATTCAGGTGCCGAAACAGATTATGAAGAAGTGCGAGGACGGACTGGACCTTTACTTCGAGGCACAGAGTACCATCACCACCAATACGACCAAGGCGAATGTGTATAAAACCGAAAAGGTCTACGCAAAACTGCAGGTACTACAGGCATATTTATTTGATCTGGAGTAACAGACCGGGAAATATTTAGGAAAAACAGGAAGCAGTAATGCTTAAAAAGACTTGGAGTGGAAATAAAGCAACAGGGGTAAAAGGGTATGGATTTTAACAGAAAAAAGATACGTCTTGGCGACGTGCTTGTCAACAGCGGCGTTATTACACAGGAACAGCTTGAAGAAGGGTTGAAGCGCCAGAAGGGCAGCGGGCGTAAACTGGGAGAAACCCTGGTAGATGAGGGTTTTGTGACAGAGGAAGCGATTGCCAGGGCATTAAGCAGCCAGCTTGGCTATGAAATGGTGGATCTGCAGAATGTGGCGATACCGGAAGATATTCTGAAGCTTGTGCCCGGTAATGTGCTGGAGCGCTACAAGGTAATTCCTTTCGAGTATGCGCCGGACAATATGAATGTGCTTCATGTGGCGATGGCTGATCCGATGGATATGGCCGCCATGGATGATATCACGATCATCACCAATCTTCAGGTAGAGCCGGTGGTATCCACGACAAGAAGCATCATGCTGGCTCTGGACAAATATTTTGGCAATGTGGAGGTTAATTCCGCATTAGAGGAATATGCGAGAGAGAAAGAGAGCCAGATGGCTGAGCAGGAGGATATGTACAGTGAGGATGTGAACAATTCTCCTATCGTTCAGCTGGTTAAGACAATGATTGACCAGGCGGTCAGACAGCGTACTTCCGATATTCATATAGAGCCGATGGAGCGTCAGGTGCGTATCAGATACCGTATAGACGGTGCCTTGTATGAAAAAGTGACTTACAGTATCAGGCTGCTTCCGGCTATGGTTGCCAGAATCAAGATTATCGGCGGCATGGATATTGCCGAGAAGAGGAAACCTCAGGACGGGCGTATTACGCAGGTCGTAGACAGACAGGAGTATGATATCCGTGTTTCGATCCTGCCCACGGTATACGGTGAGAAGGTAGTTATGCGTCTTACATCTAAGAATGCGCTCACCAGAGAGAAGAGTCAGTTAGGATTTAAGCCCAAAGAGCTGAAGCGGTTTGACCATATCTTGCAGAACCCGCATGGTATCCTGCTTGTTACGGGACCTACCGGAAGTGGTAAGTCAACGACACTGTATACAGCGCTCAGTGAATTAAATAAGATAGATGTGAATATCATCACCGTAGAAGATCCTGTGGAGGCAAATATTGACGGAATCAACCAGGTGCAGGTAAATAATAAGGCGGATCTGACTTTTGCCAGTGCACTGCGTTCCATTTTGCGACAGGACCCGGATATTATCATGATCGGTGAGATCCGTGACCAGGAGACGGCATCCATCGCCGTACAGGCGTCCATCACGGGACACCTTGTGGTATCTACGCTACATACGAACTCGGCGGCAGGTACGATTACCCGTCTGATGGATATGGGAATCGAGCCCTATTTGATTGCGGATTCCGTAGTGGGTGTTATTGCACAGCGACTGGTGCGCCGACTCTGCCCGGAGTGCAAGAGAGCCAAGAAGCCGGATGAGGAGGAAATGGAGCTGTTGGGGCTTGAGCCGGATGCGGATGTTACCATCTACGAGCCTTGTGGATGTTCCAAGTGTGATGGCACGGGATTTAAGGGCAGGATAGGTGTTTACGAGATTATGGAGATCACGCAGCCCATCAAGAATATCATCAGCAAGAACGGGGAAGCCGAAGCGATCAAGGCCAAAGCTTTGGAGGAAGGCATGAATACGCTGCGTATGAGCGCTACTGAGTATGTGCTGGAGGGAATCACCTCCGTCAATGAGATGATGAAGGTTTCGTTCGATCTGTAACAGCTGTTATATAAATGTAGAATATACTTATTATAATGCCTCTTTGTGGATTACACAGAGAGGCACTTTTACATTTATTTAATTTTTTTCCTCTTGCCAGCATAATAAATTTAGTGTATAGTGGTTCACGTTGAAAGACCGATAAAAGGAAACAGGGGAATATGCTATGGCAAAGTATTTGGTAATCGTGGAATCACCGGCAAAGGTGAAGACCATCAAGAAGTTTCTGGGTGCAAATTATGAGGTCGCTGCCAGTAACGGACATGTGCGGGATCTGCCGCGCAGCGTGCTGGGAATCGATGTAGATCATGATTTTGAACCCAAGTATATTACGATCAGAGGCAAGGGCGATATTCTGGCAAATCTTCGTAAGGAAGTGAAGAAAGCAGAGAAAGTATATCTCGCAACGGACCCCGACCGCGAGGGGGAGGCTATTTCGTGGCATCTGCTCGCGGCGCTTAAATTAGAGAATAAGAAGGTATATCGTATTACCTTTAACGAAATCACGAAGAGTGCGGTTAAAGAATCCTTAAAACATGCCAGAGAGATCAATATGGATCTGGTGGATGCCCAGCAGGCGCGCCGCTGTCTGGACCGTATGGTGGGCTATAAGATATCGCCGGTTCTGTGGGCGAAGGTCAAGAGGGGCCTGAGTGCCGGGCGCGTACAGTCCGTAGCGCTTCGTATTATCTGCGACAGGGAAGACGAGATCAATGCTTTTATTCCGGAAGAGTATTGGACACTGGATGCTTCCTTTGCGGTGGAAGGCGAGAAGAAACCGCTGCTTACCAAATATTACGGTACGGTTGATGAGAAGAAGACGATTGCCTCTAAGGAGGAACTGGAAGAGATCAGAAAGAAGCTGGAAGGTGCCGAGTACCGTGTCTCATCCGTGAAAAATGGGGAGAGAGTGAAGAAAGCGCCTCTGCCGTTTACCACATCCACGCTGCAGCAGGAGGCAAGCAAAGTATTGAATTTCTCGACGCAGAAGACGATGCGGCTGGCACAGCAGTTATATGAGGGCATAGATATCAAAGGCAACGGTACGGTGGGTATCATTACCTATCTGCGTACAGATTCCACCAGAGTATCTGCGGAAGCGGAAGCGGCTGCAAAAGAGTTTATCACCGCAGGATACGGCGAAGCGTATGCTGCGGACACGGAGCAGGGACCAAGCAGTAAGCAGAAGATACAGGACGCTCACGAGGCGATTCGCCCTACGGATATCAGCAGGACGCCGCTTGAGATCAAAGAGTCTCTGTCCAGAGATCAGTTCAGACTCTATCAACTGATCTGGAAACGTTTCGTGGCAAGCCGTATGGCAGCGGCGGTCTATGAGACAACATCGGTAAAGATCGATGCGGCGGGACAAAGATTCACGGTGGCGGCATCCAAGGTAAAATTTGACGGCTTTATGAGTGTGTACACCGAGGATGACGAGAAGGAAGAGAATAATACAATGATGAAAGGGATAACAGGTGATACGAAATTATCCCTGATCGGATTGGATGAGAAGCAGCATTTTACACAGCCGGCGCCTCACTATACGGAAGCTTCTCTTGTGAGAGCGATGGAAGAGTTGGGGATCGGGCGTCCCAGCACCTATGCGCCCACAATCACCACGATTCTTGCCAGACGGTATATCGTTAAGGAGAATAAGAATCTTTACGTAACGGAGCTGGGCGAAGTGGTGAACAATATGATGAAAGAAGCGTTCCCGTCCATCGTGGACGTGAATTTTACGGCGACCATGGAAGCGCTCCTGGACGGCGTGGAAGAAGGGAATGTGAAATGGAAGACGGTGGTGGCTAACTTTTATCCCGATCTGGAGGAGGCCGTGGATAAAGCGGAGAAGGAATTGGAGGAGGTTGAGATCGCCGATGAACTCTCCGATGAGTTCTGTGATGTCTGCGGCAGACAGATGGTTATTAAGTACGGGCCTCACGGCAGGTTTCTGGCTTGTCCGGGATTCCCGGAATGCCGTAACACGAAGCCTTATTTCGAGAAGATCGGTGTGGAGTGTCCGAAATGCGGTAAGGACATCGTCTTAAAGAAGACGAAGAAGGGCAGGAAGTATTACGGATGTATCGATAATCCGGAGTGCGATTTCATGGTGTGGCAGAGGCCGGTGAACGACCGCTGCGACCGCTGTGGTTCCATTTTGCTGCAAAAAGGAAATAAGCTCGTATGTTCTGATGAGAACTGTGGATTTATCAAGGATATGCCGAAGGCGGAAACGTCAGATAATTCCGCCCAAAGGAGCTAAATTGCGGACAAACTGAACAAAATGTGTTGAAAATACATTGATAATGCTTAAATGTTGTGATAAAATTATTTTATGTTATAAGAAATTCCTACGTTCATGCACAACAGCTTAAATATAAGGAGTAAGAAAATGAGCAGCGTTCAGTTGTTAGATAAAACAAGAAAGATCGGAAAACTCCTGCACAATAATAATTCGGGCAAGGTTGTTTTCAACGATATTTGTGATGTACTTAAGGAAATACTGATCTCAAATGTCCTAGTGATCAGCAGAAAAGGTAAGGTGCTTGGAATCGGAGATCTGGACAGCGTGGAATCTATCACAGAGCTGATCGTAGATCACGTGGGCGGATTTATCGATCCCATGCTGAATGAGAGACTCTTGGCGGTGTTATCCACGAAGGAAAATGTTAATCTGGAGACGCTGGGCTTCGAGAGTATTGACACGAAGAAATTCCGGGCGGTGATCACTCCCATCGAGATATCGGGAGAGAGACTGGGAACCCTCTTCCTTTATAAATGCAATGAGCAGTATGATATTGATGACATTATCCTGTGTGAGTATGGTACTACAGTGGTAGGACTTGAAATGCTCCGGGCGGTGAGCGAGGAGAGCGCCGAGGAGAACCGCAAGATTGCAGTGGTGAAATCAGCGATTGGTACGCTGTCTTTCTCGGAGATGGAAGCAATCACTCATATCTTCGACGAGCTGGGAGGCATGGAGGGGATTTTAGTAGCCAGCAAGATCGCAGATAAGGTAGGAATCACGCGCTCCGTAATCGTCAATGCGCTGAGAAAGTTTGAGAGTGCGGGCGTGATCGAATCCCGTTCGTCGGGGATGAAGGGGACTTATATCAAAGTGCTTAACGATGTAGTATTTGATGAAGTGGAGAAATTAAAAGAGCAGGGAAGATATTAGAATGTAAAAGGATTTACTTTGGAGGCGTCTCGTCAGATGGTAAATCCTTTTTTTGTGACACAGAATTGGGAATTTGTGAAAATGAATCGAAAAACCTTGTAATTTTTGATAAATTCTTTATAATGGAATATGGATTCTATTAATGTGGGAGGAGTATGATTATGAGTACCCTAGCTAATACCAATGTTTTTGACTATGTCAATGTGCTGGACAAGGCGATGGACGCATCGTGGCTTCGTAACGATGCCATCTCGAACAATATTTCCAATGCCGACACACCGGGTTACAAGAGACAGGATGTAAACTTTGAGACACAGCTTGCCAAGGCGCTTCGAAGCTCCAGATACAAGAGTATGGATGCCAAGGTGGCGGATGTGAAGTTGAACCGTCTGAAACCCATTACATATACGGACTATTCAGGTTTTTCATACCGTATTGACGGCAATAACGTGGACCCCGATACAGAGGGCGTATATCTTGCCAAGAACCAAGTGGTATATCAGGGACTGGAGCTGGCAGTGAATCAGGAATTTAAGAATCTGCAGGCAGTTATGAAATAGAAGGAGAATTGACTATGGGAATGTTTACGGCTTTTGATATCAATGCAACCGGTATGACAGCGGAACGTTTTCGTATGGATACGATATCCCAGAATATAGCGAATGCGAATACGACACGTACCGAGGATGGCAGCCCTTATCGCAGGAAGGTGGTTGTTTTTGAGGAGAAGAATTCCCAGACACCTTTCAGACAGGTATTAAACCGGGCGACGGATCGCTATTCGGGAACGGGAGTTAAGGTGACGGGTGTCTACGAAGATAAATGGACGGAAGGTAATATTGTGTATGATCCGTCTCATCCGGATGCCGATGAGAACGGTTATGTTCATTATCCGAATGTGAGTACGATCACGGAGATGACGAACTTAATCGATGCAAGCCGCGCTTATCAGGCTAACGCGACAGCGTTTGAAGCCAGCAAGAATATCGCGACTACAGGATTAAATATGCTGAACGGCTAGTGAAGAGAATATAATATAAGGGTTTGTGTACGGAGGGAAGAAAATGGCTTTGGATATTACAGAACTTTATAATGTGTCTTCGGGAGCGATTAAGGATGTTGCCAAGACGGCTGCAACCAATAAGCCTGAATCATATGCGGATCAGGGCTTCGACAATCTGTTACATACCGCCATCGACAATCTGGTTACGACGAATAATTATCTGTCGGATGCGGAGAACGAGAAGATCAAATGGGCGCTTGGTGAGACCGAGAACACGCACGACTTAAGTATTGCCCTGCAGAAGGCATCTATAACTTTGCAGTATACGGTTGCAATCAGGGATAAACTTTTGGATGCTTACAAAGAACTTATCAATATGCAGATCTAGCGGCTGTGGGGAGCAGACGGCCAGATCGGTGTGCGCATTGCGCAGGTAAGGGCATAAGGGAAGACTGAAGGAGAATGAGTTGCTGTGGATAAATTGTTAGAGAAGTTAAAAGAATTGGGTAACCGGCTGCTGGAATGGTGGAATCGGTTTACGGCGAAACAGAAGACGCTGATCGTTAGCGGGGTCGCTTTGGTAATCATAGCGATCGTGTTTGTCGTGTCCATGTTGACACAACCCAAGTATGTATTATTACGGGAGTGTGAGACCACGAAGGAAGCGGCGGAAGTGAGGGATCTGTTGCAAGGCGAGGGCATGACCTACACGGTTTCGGATGATGGCCTTATAATCAAGATCCTTAAGGATGAGCTGTCCGATGCGAATCTGCTTCTGGGCGCGAATAATATCAAGGCGGCAAGCTACGGAATCGAGAATGTGACGGATGGAAGCTTTTCCACTACGGAATCCGATAAACAGAAGAAATATGTAGTGTACTTACAGGAATATCTGGCTAAGGACATGATTTCCAAGTTTTCGGCGGTTAAGAGCGCGGTCGTAAAACTCAATATTCCGGAGAACGGCGGGACACTGCTTGATTCGGAGGCGGAGTCCTCCGCATGGGTGCAGCTGGAACTGAAAGATGAGTTTAATACGGACAATGCGGCGTATCTGGCCCGCGCAATCGCAACAGCGATCGGCAATGACACGACGAATAACATCGTGATCACGGACAGCGAGGGCAATATGCTGTTTAGCGGGGATGATAATTTATCGGTATCCGGCGCCGCCAACGCACAGCTTTCTGTGAAATCAGAAGCGGAGAAGCGGGTGATCAGCGAGGTACGCAAGGTACTGCTCGGCACGAAGGAATTTGACAATGTAGAGGTGGCCACCAATCTGGTGCTTGATTTCTCTACCACCAAGCAGACGAATCATAATTATTCCGCTCCGGACGGCCGGACGGAGGGTATGACCGCACATGAAGATATTTTCAGTGCGGAAAATACAAGCAATGTGGGCGGAATTCCCGGAACGGATTCCAATGATGACGATACTACATATGTGTTGGATGATAACGGTAATTCTTCTTCCACACAGTCTGAGGAGTCGAGGGATTATCTTCCGAATGAGGAGATTATTACGAGAGAGACACCTGCAGGGCTGATTGACTACAGTCAGTCTTCCTTGACAGCCTCTTTAATTAAATACAATATTATCAGAGAAGAGGATGTGCGGACTCAGGGCGAGCTGGATGGTGTTACATGGGAAGAATACAAGCTTGCTCATGCGGAACGTACTAAAATAGATGTAGATGAGGATTTCTATGCGGCGGTTTCCAATGCTACCGGTATTTCAACAAGCAGCATTTCGCTGGTAGCTTATAGTGAGAATCTGTTCTTTGATGCAGAAGGTTCTAATATTACGGCAACGGATATTCTGCAGATTATTCTGATTATCGTGATCCTGGCGCTGCTTGCGTTCGTAGTGCTCAGAAGCATGCGTGGAGAGAAACACGAGAACGAAGAGGAAGAATTGGCAGTCGAGACGCTTTTGCAGTCTACACCCGAAACACAGTTAGCGGATATCCCGCTTGAGAATGAGTCGGAGGAGAGAAGACTGATCAATAAATTCGTGGAAGAGAATCCGGAAGCGGTGGCGAATCTGCTGCGCAACTGGCTGAACGAAGACTGGGGGTAGGATAAATGGCAAAGGCGGCTGAGGAAAAGCTGACAGGCGGTGTCCAGAAAGCGGCGGTTTTATTGATCGCTCTGGGGCCGGAGAAATCAGCATCGATCTTTAAGCATTTGAAGGAAGAGGAAGTAGAAGAGCTGACGCTGGAGATTGCTAATACCAGAAATATCACACCGCAGATGAAAGATGATGTGATTAACGAGTTTTATCAGATATGCCTGGCACAGCAGTATATTGCAGAAGGCGGTATCAACTATGCGAAGGAAGTTTTGGAGAAGTCGTTCGGTTCCGAGAAGGCTATGGATGTAATCGGCAAGCTGACGGCGTCCCTGCAGGTTAAACCTTTCGAGTTTGTGAGAAAAACAGATGCAACGCAGTTGCTTAACTTTATTCAGGATGAGCATCCTCAGACAATTGCCCTGATCTTGTCATATCTGTCGGCAGCACAGTCTGCGCTCATTATATCGGCGCTTCCGCCGGACAGACAGGCGGATGTGGCAAAGCGTATTGCCGTCATGGACAGAACCAGTCCGGACGTGATCAAGGAAGTGGAGAAAGTGTTGGAATCGAAAGTGGCATCTCTGGTCAATCAGGATTACACGGTTATCGGCGGTGTGGATGCTGTCGTAGAGATTTTGAATACGGTAGACCGTGGCACAGAGAAACATATCATGGAGACATTGGAGATCGAAGAGCCGGAATTGGCGGACGAGATCAGAAAGAAGATGTTCGTCTTCGAGGATATTCTGCTTCTGGACGACAGAGCGATCCAGCGCGTGCTGCGTGATGTGGATAACGGTGATCTGGCGATCGCCCTGAAGGGATCTAATGAAGAGGTACAGACTGCGATCTTTAATAACATGTCCAAGCGTCTCAGCGCTATGATCAAGGAGGACATGGAGTTTATGGGACCTGTACGTATGAAGGACGTGGAGGAAGCGCAGCAGAAGATTGTAAATATCATCAGAAAACTGGAAGACTCCGCAGAAATTGTTATCTCCAGAGGTGGAGGTGACGAGATCATTGTCTAGGAATTTGTATAAATCCAGTTGGGTTGTAGTATCCAACGATGAGAAATGTATAATTGACAGTAACGCCCGCATGGAGAGCAGAATCGAGGAATTGGAAGCCCTCAGACAGTCGAGGCTGAATGCGCCGGTGGGCTATGGAGAAGAAGCTGAGGACGGGGAACCGGAATTCGTGAGCGGACTCGTCGGAGA
>CAMWXF010000027.1 GCA_947178115.1 uncultured Lachnospiraceae bacterium | reverse complement strand
GAGAAGGCACAGTGGATCAGGGAACATATTCGCAGAACCGAATGGATCGACGGCAAAGACTGCGGATGGTTTAACAGTTACTATGACAATAGCGGACGCCAGTGTGAAGGAATCAAGCCCGAAGGAGTACGGATGATGCTGACGGGACAGGTATTTACCGTGATGTCCGGCACCGCTACCGATGAGCAGACCGCGGAGATTGTTAAGGCTGCGGATAAATATTTATATCAGAAAGAAGTGGGAGGCTATCGCCTGAATACCGACTTTAAAGAATTGAAGACCGATCTGGGCAGAATGTTCGGTTTCGCATACGGGCATAAGGAGAACGGAGCAGTCTTTTCACACATGACGACGATGTATGCCAATGCGCTCTACAGACGCGGTTTCGGACGGGAAGGATATCGTGCCCTGTACACGCTGTATGAACAGGTGGCGGATTTTAATACCAGCATGATCTATCCGGGAATTCCGGAGTATTTCAATGACAGGGGAAGAGGCATGTACCATTACCTGACGGGTGCGGCGAGCTGGATGATGTTGACGGTGATCACGCAGATGTTCGGCGTCAGAGGAAACTGTGGCGATATGATTCTTGCACCGCAGCTTATGAAGGAACAATTCCAGGATGGCCGTGCGGGACTCACCCTGAACTTCGGCGGGAGAAGGTGGCATATTGTCTATGTCAATGCGCAGAATGCGGAAGCCGGCACCTATCGAATCGGCAGTGTTACATTAGACGGCGGACAGCTTGCGGTGCAGGATAATGAAGTGAGAATTCCGCTCACCGAGATTGAAAAGCTTAGCGAAGAGAGCACACATGAGATCATTGTGGAGCTGCAGGTATAGGAAATTCCTAAGCATTTGAAATATTCACCATTGAAAGGAGCATAATTACAGTGATGAAAGAGAATACAGCGGCATACAGAATAGAAAATTACGGGAAACAATCGGCTTTTGCCAGTTTCCTGCCGGGGATCAGCGGTGTGAGGGGTATCCCGATCTGGTGCTATTATGTAAACCGTGGACAGGGCGTGGTCAGTTTTGGCGTGGAGAATAAGGATCATGCCATCATGGAGTTTTATCCGGCACATCAGGCTTATCAGAATGTGAAAAAGACCGGATTCCGTACTTTTATAAAGAAAGAAGGCAGGGTATGGGAGCCTTTCCGGGACGAAAATGTACCGCATAGCATGTGCATCACCATGAACGGGCTGGAGATCGAGGAAAATCATGAGCAGGAAGGAATTGTGACGAGTGTGTCATATTATACACTGCCGGAGGAAAAGATCGGCGCTCTGGTGCGCAGAGTGTGTGTGAAGAATACCGGCAGTCAGGAGGCACAGATGGAGATTCTGGATGGTATGCCGGCGTGCATTCCCTACGGTGTTGACCAGGAGAGCATGAAATTAATGGGGCAGACCATAAAAGCTTGGATGCAGGTGGAGGATGTGGACGGTCATCCCTTTATGCGTGTTCGGGCGAGTACGGCGGATTCTGCGGCGGTGTCGGAGATAAACGGCGGAAATTTCACTATCGGTACGCTGGCGGACGGCACTGCGCTGCAGGCAGTCATCGATCCGGAAGTGATATTTGCTTATGATCTGTCTCTGGAGAAACCGGTGGGCTTTATCGAGCACGGATTACAAGAGCTTCTGGCGATGCCGCAGGTAAATCAGAATCTGGTACCCTGTAGCTTCTACGGGGTGCAGGCGAAACTGGCTGCAGGAGAGGAGATCGTGTTCTATGAGCTGATCGGACAGGTGGAAAGTAAGGAACTTCTGGAGGAGTTTGCCCGCAGGAAACCGGATGCGGCTTATTATGAAGAAAAGAAGCAGGTGGCGGATCGTCTGGCGGAGGATCTGTGCAGACATATCAGGACGAAGACGGCTGATCCGGATTTCGATGCTTACTGTGAATATACCTATATGGACAACGTACTGCGGGGCGGTTATCCTATCAAACTGACGGATGACAAGGTCTTCTACGTGTATTCCAGAAAACACGGTGACCTGGAGCGGGATTACAACTATTTCAGCATGCTTCCGGAGTTCTATTCTCAGGGCAACGGCAATTTCCGCGATGTGAATCAGAATAGACGGTGCGATGTGTTCTTTGCGCCTTTTACGGGACGGGAGAGCATCAAGACCTTCTACAGCCTCATTCAGCCTGATGGTTATAATCCGCTGGGAGTGGAGAAAGTCACATACCGGCTGAATGCTGCGAAGACGGAGGAAATCTTCCGGGATGACAGCGCACAGGTAAGAGAGAAGCTTTGCGATATGCTCTCTAAGCCTTTTACACCGGGAGCACTTTACAGAGAGCTGGACCTGTCCGATCGGACGAATGAGCAGGTGGAATCACTCTTTAAACAGGTTATGGCGGCGGCGGAAGGCGTCGTGAACGGTAAGTTCGGTGAGGGCTACTGGTCGGATCACTGGACCTACAACTTAGATCTTCTGGAAAGCTATCTGAGTGTTTTCCCGGAGAAAGAGGAAGAACTTCTGTACGAAAAAGCGTACAGTTATTACAGACCTCAGGCAAAAGTTAAGAAACGCGCGCAGCGCTATGTGAAAACGGAAAAAGGTATCCGTCAGTACGAAGCGATAGAAGAGCTGGATGTTAAGGACGGGCAGCTGCTCTGCGCGAAGGGCGGAGAGGGCGATACCATTTACGTTACGTTGATGGAGAAGCTTCTGCTTTTGTCAGCTACCAAATTTGCAACGCTGGACGCTTACGGAATGGGCGTGGAGATGGAGGGCGGCAAGCCTGGCTGGTATGATGCGTTAAACGGACTACCGGGGCTGTTAGGATCTTCTATGCCGGAGAGCTGCGAGCTGGCCAGAAATCTGGAATATACGATACAGGCGCTGAAACGTTATCCGAGAGATGTGGAGCTGCTGACTGAGCTGGCGGATTTCATAGAACAGATCGACCGGGTCGTAGCGGCGGAGAAGAAGACGCTGATGACAGAGCAGAAGGCGGTGTCCTTCTGGAATCAGATCAATGATGTCAAGGAAGCTTACAGGGAGCGGGTCTATGCCGGAGTGAGCGGTGACATGAAGAGTCTTTCCGGCGAAAAACTGGCACAGAGGCTGGAAGAATGGCATGAGATCGTGCGTAGAGGTATTGAGAAGGCCTGCGAAATGGCGGGCGGTATCTGTCCCACCTATTTTACTTATGAAGTGACGGACTATCGGGAGGATGAGGACGGCATCATGCCGCTTGATCTGCAGGTAGGAGCGGTGCCGCTGTTCCTGGAAGGTCCCGTGCGGTATCTGAAATTGGACCAGGCGATGTCCGGAAAGCGCAAGTTGTACGAGCAGGTGAAAGGAAGCGACCTGTATGACAATAAGCTGTCCATGTATAAGGTTAATGCTTCTTTGCAGGAGGCTTCCTATGAGCTGGGACGCGCACGGGCGTTTACGCCGGGATGGCTGGAGAATGAGTCCATCTGGCTTCATATGGAATATAAATATCTGCTGGAATTGTTAAAATCCGAGATGTACAAGGAGTTCTTTGAAGATTTCCATAAGGCGGCGATTCCGTTCCTTGACAGCAAGGTGTACGGCAGAAGTATATACGAGAATTCTTCCTTTATTGCCAGCAGTAAGAATCCCAACAGCAGTTATCACGGCAAGGGATTTGTGGCGCGTTTAAGCGGTTCCACGGTGGAGTTTTTGAACATGTGGATTATTATGATGTTTGGCAGACGGCCCTTTAAGGTATGCGACGGGGAACTTACGCTGCAGCTTGCGCCGGCGCTGCCCGCTTATCTGCTTCAGGCGAATGGCAGCGTGGAAGCGGTATTTATGGGAGAGACGAAGGTGGTCTATCATGTGGGTGAGTGTAAAGATTACCTCCCCGGTGAGTATCAGATTACGGAATGCACGCTGGAATATGCGGACGGTAGTCAGGCGAGTGCGCAAAATGGCGTGATAAGCGGCAGTCAGGCTGAAGATGTGCGTGACGGCAAGGTAAGTCGTATTGATGTTACGCTCTGCTAGTGCATGCTCCGGTTTGGGGTAAAGTTAACACACCGGGAGGCGTGGAAGGACATGAACACATTGTTGATCGTAGAAGATGATAAAGCGATCCGTCAGGTGATCAGGACGATCATACGGCGTTCGGAAATTGCCGTTTCCAATATTATGGAGTGCGGCGACGGACGGACGGCGTTAGAGATTCTGGAAAAACGCAAAGTGGATGTGATGATCACCGATGTCATCATGCCCGGAATAGATGGAATCAGGCTGGTGCAGGAGATGCAGAAGCTTACGCATAAGCCGCTTGTGGTGGTCGTCAGCGGCTGCGACGATTTTGCCTGTGCGGTACAGCTTCTGCGCCTGGGCATCAGGGATTATATTATGAAACCGATTGAGTCTGAGAGGCTCGTGGAGAGTCTCGGCAGGCTCGATCGGGAGATCAACGAGAAGAAACGCAGGGTACGGGAACTGAGAATGATCGGCTGCCAGCAGCTTAAATATATGATCCTGAATGAAAGTATATCGGAGCATGAGGTGCAGACAGTGACCAGCAGCTTTGAGGAACAGCTTCTCGATCAGGAATATGTGGTATGTTGTCTGGAGAATATTGCCGGAGAGGACGAGGACAGCGAGAGCTATCTCTGCCTGGGCGAGATCGAAAACAACCGTATCTATATTGTGGGACGGGACAATAAAGACCTTCTGTTAAAAAACGAATTGCGGGACTGCCATGTGGGAGTCAGCAGAGTGCATTGCGGTGTAGCACAGCTGCGGGCTGCGTACCGCGAGGCGAAGTCGGCGCGGAAAGAGGCATTTCTGCGCGTCAGACACGAAGTGGAATACAGCGGGGAGCGGCCTGGAGATAAAGGCGGACCGGATGAAGAGAAGATCCGGCAGATCGCGCAATTGATCGGAACGGATAAGGGCGCGGCGGCGATCAAAATGGTAGAGCAGTATTTCGCGAAGATCAGGCGGGAAGGGGATTCCTGCGATATGCTGTATGCGAGTGTCAATATGCTGATCGATGAGATCTGCCGAACCTATCGAAACGTACTGCAGGAAGACGAGAAGGAGCTGATCGGATTCAGGGATATCTATCGGTTTGCCCACAGTGAAGAACTGATGGAGGAAGTGATCGGATGGATAATCGGGTTTCGGGAGAAGATCAGCGAGGAATTCGACGATTATAAGAACAGATCTAAAGTGGATATGGCGCTTGCCTATATCCGGAACAATTATGATAAAGATTTAAACATGGCGGTGGTATCTAACCATGTTTCTATGAATTATTCTCTTTTTTCTTATGCTTTCAAACAATATACCGGTCATAATTTTGTGAGCTATTTAAAGGAGCTCAGAGTAAATGAGGCGAAACGCCTGCTGGCGGAGACTGACATGCGTGTGATCGAGATCAGCCGTCGGGTTGGTTATGAGAATGAGAAGCACTTTATGAAGACTTTTAAGAGTCAATGCGGGGTTTCTCCTACGGAGTATAGGAGGAATATGCAGTTTGGGGACGGGAGACAGAGTGTCTAGAACGGACGCACAGAGGGAAGCTAATATCTACGGAACCGCGCTTTCGCTCCGTAAAAAGCGTAGCGGCACTAAGTTCGTGAAATACCTCACTAAGTGCCGACGCTTTTTAAGGGGTTCCTTAAGATATTAGTTTCCCTCTGCGCTGGATGCTGGCTATGCCTGGATAGGAACAAGACACTGTGCTGTGAGATGGGGAGAAATCAGTGTTGTAGAATTTCTTTTTATATGGTAGTATTTTAAATGCATCGGAGTGTTTAAGATATCTGAGGATTTTGACTCATGGTTCGCGGGAATTGAGGAGTATGAGGAAGCAGGTCATACAAGGATTTCACAGTTTTAAAGGAAAAATATACAGGGTTTTCGGACAGGACGGGGAGCGGGAGCAGCAGGAGGAGCTTTTCCGGACGGAGGAAGCCGATGCCGGGAATCAGGATATGCACGGGACGGGGCAGGACAGGTTTGGTAAGCTGATCGAGAGGAGAGACTTCGAGAGGATTGTCGATGAAGAGCTGCGTGCCGGGCATAGTCAGGGGTGTCTTCTTGTGGGCAATGTGGACCGGTTCAGAGAAGTGTGTGAGATTTACGGGCAGGATACGGGCAATGCTGTCCTGCGGCGTGTAGTAGACGTGCTGCTTAAATCGTTTGCGGAGTCGGCATGTATGATCAGACAGGGCAGAGATACTTTTGCCATGTGGCTGCCCGGTGTTTCGATCGCGCACGCAGAACCGTTTTGCAGGAAGGCGGGAGAGGTTAACGACGTTCTGCTGCATCCGGCAGGAGAGCTTCCGCCGGTGACGCTGAGTATCGGCATGGCTTTCGGCGATTCGGCGGAAGATTGCAGAGAGCTTGGAAAGAGGGCGATCAAGGCGTTAAACCATGTCAAAGAGAGCGGAAGGTGCGGCTGTGAGATCGATGACGGACACGGAAGATGATGATTTGATGATTAAGCGCCGGGATTCAAAACTGCTTTTTTATTATAATAAACGGGCGAGTCCAATATTTTGGGCGGATTTTTTGGTGTTGCTTCAAACCCGGACTGCGTATTTGACTTATTTTTCGGGACGGATTATCATTCGCACCTTGGAACGAGGCGGGCCGGTATGGCGGTATACAGCAAGGAGGAAGGCTTCGACCGGGCGATCCATAATATCGAGAATGCTCCTTTTCGTACGAAATTCGATAAAGATGCCAATACCATGCATGGCAGTTACGGCATAGGCTGTATTTCCGATTATGAACCACAGCCGCTGATTATTCGTTCCCACCACGGAACCTATGCAATCACCACGGTGGGCAAAATAAATAATAAAGATGAGATCGTGAAGGAGCTCTTCCGGAGCGGGCACGCACATTTTCTGGAGATGAGCGGCGGGGATATCAATGCTACGGAGCTGGTGGCAGCAGTAATCAACCAGCGGGATAATCTGATAGAGGGTATCCGGTATGCACAGGAATTGATCGATGGGTCCATGACCATGCTGCTCATGACGCCGAAGGGAATCTATGCGGCGAGAGACCGGTACGGGCGTACGCCAGTGACCGTGGGAAAGAAGGAAGATGCATACTGTGTCTCCTTCGAGAGTTTTGCTTATCTGAATCTGGGATATGAACCGGAACGTGAATTGGGACCCGGTGAGATTGCGATTATCACACCGGACGGCATGAAGTCTCTGGTGGCTCCGGGAAAAGATATGAAGATCTGTACCTTCCTGTGGATCTATTACGGCTATCCCTCCTCTTCCTATGAGGGAATAAGCGTGGAGCAGATGCGCTACAACTGCGGCGCTATGCTGGCGAAACGGGATGATGCGCACCCGGATATTGTGGCGGGGGTGCCGGATTCCGGAACCGCGCATGCGATTGGTTATGCAAATGAGTCGGGGATTCCTTTTTCCAGACCTTTTATCAAATATACGCCTACATGGCCGCGCTCCTTTATGCCCACAATTCAGAGCCAGCGCAATCTGATTGCTAAGATGAAGCTGATTCCCGTGCATGACCTGATCAAGGACAAAAGCCTGCTGCTGATCGACGATTCCATCGTACGCGGTACACAGCTTCGGGAGACAACGGAGTTCCTGTATCACAGCGGTGCAGGAGAGGTACATATCCGGCCGGCATGCCCGCCGCTTCTGTTTGGCTGTAAATATTTGAATTTTTCTCGTTCGACTTCGGAGATGGAGCTGATCGCACGCCGCGTAATCAGTGAGATGGAAGGAGAGAATAAGTATCCGAATCTGTCGGTCTATGCTGATCCCGATAGTACGGAGTATGGTGAGATGTTAGAAAAAATAAGAGAGAAGCTGAATTTCACTTCTCTCAGGTATCATCGTCTGGATGATATGATTGCATCCGTCGGTATAGACAAGTGCAAACTGTGCACCTACTGCTGGGATGGACGTGAATAACTGTTGTTATTTCCGGATTTCGGACGTGCACAGGGATTAATACGCTGCTGGCACAGCCAAAGCTTCATCACGACGCGCTGTGGCAGCAGTTTTGCGCCTATATGGCAGAAGTTGACGTAGAAGCTGTAGATCGAGATATCTCTGCCGTGGTCTGCGTCTGCAACAGCCTTCTTCGCTACCTTATCGGGGGTAGTCATGCCGCAAAACCTTCTGGTAGCTTTGGCGGCGCCGATGTTTGCACGGTCATACAAGCGGGTTTTCAGCCAGCCCGGACAGACTGCGGTAGCGGTTATGCCGCGATCCTTAAGCTCCACATTCAGTGCACGCGTGTAATTGCGCACGAAGGCCTTGGTGGAACTGTACAGATTCTGATAGGGCAGCGGCTGGAACGCAGCCTGTGATGCAATATTAATGATGTGGCTTCCGCGCGGCATGTAGGGAATGCATACAAGCCCCATGGCTACGACACCGCTTATGTTCACATTGATCATGTCAACGGATTCGGTTACGCTTAAGTCGCCGTAAGAACAGAATTTAGCATAACCTGCGTTATTAATAAGATATCGGACTTCGGCCTTGTTCTCTGCCAGCATAGTGCCGAACTCTTCAATGCGGGTGAGATCGGCAATGTCCATGGAGATCGTATGAATCTTTTTACCCATCTGTTTCTTCAGTTTATCCAGTTTATCCTGATGTCTGGCAATCGCCCAGATTTCCTCGATTTCTCTTTTTTCTTTCAGTATCTTTACAAATTCTCTGCCGAGTCCGCTGCTTGCTCCGGTAATGATTGCTATTCTTTTCATGGTTGACTCCTTGACTTTGTTTTGTTATGCTTTATTATATTTCAATGTATTAGTATAACAAAGAATGTGTCGTAATGAAAGGTTTTATTCCTGTATTATAAATATCGAGTGTTATCATAATTGTACATAGAGAGGGGAACGGAATATGCTATTTAAATGTAGGAACTGCGGCGGTAACGTGGTGTATGAACCGGGCAGAGGCAGAATGTACTGTCCCCATTGCGAGAGCGAGGACAGTGAAGATACGATACAGGGCGGCTCTCTTACACAGTGCGTCAACTGCGGTGCGCCCATGGAGGTACCGGCTTATGCGTCGGCGGGCAGATGTGAGCATTGCGGCAGCTATATTGTATATAATGAGCGGGTGGAAGGGGTCTTGGAACCTCATCTGATTCTTCCGTTCTATATTAATAAGGAAAAAGCCGTTGCGTCGATGGAGGCGGAGTTTACAAGAAGATTGTTTACGCCCTCTGATTTTATGTCGGCGAAGAGTCTGGAGAAAATGGTGGGAATCTATGTGCCGTTCTGGCTATACGATTATAACGCTCGTTATGATTTCGCCGGAGAAGGTACTAAGGTCAGGAGCTGGACCAGTGGAAATACGGAATATGTGGAGACTTCATACTATGAGGTGGTTCGCAGAATGGAGCTGGATTTTGATAAGATTCCCGTGGATGCTTCATTTGCAATGGACGACGGGATCATGGATCTGATGGAACCTTACGGCTACCGGCAGCTGCAGGGTTTTCAGCCCAAGTATATGTCCGGTTTCTACGGGGAGATCTATAATCAGGGTGCACCGGAACTGGAGGGCAGAGCACAGATGAAGGCGAGAGGTGCCTCCGAAGAATTGATGCAGCAGTCTCTTGCGGGATACAATACGGTAAGACCCTATCGAAAGGATCTGAATCTGCAGAGAAACGGTGTCAATTACGCGTTGATGCCGGTATGGCAGTATCTGTACCGTTACCGGGGCAAAACCTATCAATTTCATGTCAACGGGCAGACGGGCAAGGTAATCGGCACAACGCCGGTCTCGATGGGGAAGGTCTTTGCCTATGGCGCGTCTGTGTTCGCCATTGTGACAGCGATATGCTCTATGGCGGTCAGAGTGCTTGAGATCCTGTAAAATTACGCAATTTGAGCCAGAGTCCCCAATACGCTTTGAGCGCGTTATGATCGCGGTAAGCTGTTCTGGCATGGAGGCATCTATGAAAGAGTATTTTCATTATTTTAAGTGGCTTTATATTATATTAGGAGTTGTCCTGATTCTGTACATAGTGATAAGCGGTGGACAGAGTGTGGTTTCCGGTGCTGCCAACCGCCAGAGGAGCAATACGGAGTGTGCGACGGATGAAAGGGTGTTTGATTACGCCGATGTGCTGACGGATAAGGAGGAAGATAAACTGCGCAGCCTGATTGCCAAGCGGGAGAAACAGACCGGCTGTGATATTGTGCTGATTACCCTGCAGGAGTCGCTTAAGGACTATGCGAGAGAGATCGAGCCTAACGTGAGCTATGATGAGTTTGTAAGGGTCTATGCGGAAGCGTTCTATGAGTCTTACAATTTCGGTTATAATAAGCCGAACGGAGACGGTGTCCTGTTAGTGGATAACTGGTTCCGGGAGGATGACGGCAGGATCTATACATGGTTCTGTACGACTGGAAAGGTCAAGGATGCCTATACAAGCGAACAGATCGATCATATTCTGGACAATGTATACCGCTATGTGGAACATGATCCTTACCGCGCATATAAGACATATGTGAATGATTTCTATCATGATATGACGGGAACAAGGCTCTTTAATGTGTACGTGCCGGCTTGGGTTCCGTGGGCTATAGGAATCGTATCGGCTGTTATTTTTATACTGTGCAACGGCAGATCCAAGCGCGGAGCGAAGACGACGACCGCAACCACCTATGTGGACGGAATGGAACCGCAGTTCCGCGTCAGAGAGGACCGCTTCCTGCGTAAGAGCGTGGTACAGCACAGAATCCAGTCAAGCGGCAGCGGCGGCGGAGGCCGTAGCCACAGCGGAGGCGGCGGTGGCGGAGGCAGCCACGGAGGAGGCGGCCACAGCAGATAAAAAAGTGTTATATTGTCAAAAGGCAGATTGCGCAATCTGCCCCGTAGATATATTAGCACCTTTTACCACCCGAATCTGATAAAAGAACAAAAAAACACTTCCCATGACGGTAGGAAGTGTTTTTGTTTCTAATTTTTTCGATTCGCGAAGCGACTTACTTTTTTTACGCCATCTTATTAACGGCAAGCGTAAGACGGGATACTTTTCTTGCAGAAGTATTCTTGTGATAAACACCCTTCTTAGTAGCCTTGTCAAGCGCGGATGTAGCAGCGGTAAGAGCTGTCTTGGCAGCTGCCTGATCTCCTGATTCGATTGCAGCATATACTTTCTTGATCGCTGTCTTAACGCCGGACTTGATCGCCTTATTTCTGTCAGCCTTCGTCTTGTTTACTAAGATTCTTTTCTTTGCAGATTTGATATTAGCCATGATCACACCTCCGATTCCGATTTTCTTTTCATCACTCGCAGCAAAGCTGCTCGTTAGCTTATGAAGTTCTTATAAGCTGTATTTGGACGTGTCTCATTAAAGCCGGACACGGACGTTT
>CAMWXF010000026.1 GCA_947178115.1 uncultured Lachnospiraceae bacterium | reverse complement strand
TCGGTGCTGACAAACAGATTGACTACTTCGGTCTGGATAAAGAGGATAATCCGGCTATGGGATATCGGGCGATCCGTATCTGCCTGAAGCGTATCGACATCTTCAAGACACAGCTCCGCGCATTGTACCGCGCCAGTGCCTACGGTAATATCGGAATTATGTTCCCCATGATTATCTCTGTGAATGAGGTAAAACGGATCAAAGAGATTGTGGAGGAAGTCAAGAAAGAACTGGATGAAAACGGCGTCGCATACGGAGAAGTGGAGCTTGGCATCATGATCGAGACGCCCGCTGCTGTGATGGTCAGTGAGGAGCTGGCAAAAGAAGTGGACTTTTTCAGTATCGGAACCAATGATCTGACCCAGTACACGCTTGCGATCGACAGACAGAACGCTAAGCTGGATGATATCTATGATGCCCACCATCCTGCGATCCTTCGTATGATACAGATGGTGATCGAGAACGGACATAAAGGTGGTGCATGGGTAGGAATCTGCGGTGAGCTGGGAGCGGATCTGGAGCTTACGGATAAATTTATAGAGATGGGAATTGATGAACTTAGTGTATCGCCGTCCTGTATACTTCCGATCAGGAAGAAGATACGGGATCATGCATAATGGCCCACATTTCAACCCACATTTTTCATAAATAGGAACCGCCTGCCGGAAATGATACCGGCGGGCGGTTTCGCGTTATGGGGATTGTATGTGAAAAAAGCATAGAGATAGGAAAAAAGAAATGTGAAAAAGAAATGGTAGTTTTTCATATCAATATTTAGTAAAATTAGGTAAGCGTATAACTATTCAGCACAGGTCGAGGCATTTACTGCTGAGACCGTAAGAATATGGTTGAAAAAATAGGAAGGAAAGAATGCCGATTATGAATAGTGATCATAACAATCATTGGTTCAATAGAATGTGGGAAATCTTCTGTCCTTTCCTCTTTTTTTTCGTTCTCTACAGTGTGGTATTTATTCTGCTTGTATCCCTATGCCGGGTGATTGCGGGAGGACTTGGGGAGGAATATCAGACCGGGCTGACGAAGTATGCAGAAACGGTGACCAGTCTGATCAGTGGATTGTCTATGCTGATCGGCGTTCTGCCGCTTATTCCGATGCTGCGGCGTGAGTTGAGGGACCATAAACAATCCGTATATGGGAACAGTACGACGGCAGATAATAAGAGCGGCGCAGAGAAACGTGCAGGGAGCGGTAAGTACGGCATAACGGTAGTGCAGATAGTTCTCACGATCGTGCTTGCCGCGGCATCGTCTCTGGGACTCAATGTCTTGCTCGCATTGACCAGAATAGTCGAATCCTCTGCAAGCTATCAGGATGTGGCCAGACAGCAGTACAGTGTCATGCTTGGTGCGGGTATGATTCTGTTCGGGTTGATTTCTCCGATTGCGGAGGAGATTGTATTCCGTGGGCTGATCTTTAACCGTATGAGGCGTTATTTCCCGCATGCGGCAGCAGTCGTCGCATCGGGTGTGTTGTTCGGAATTTATCATGGGAATCCGGTGCAGGGACTGTACGGTGGGTGCATGGGCATCTTGATGGCATATTTGTATGAACGGATGCACAGCTTTGTCATTCCGTGTCTGTTTCATGCCACAGCGAATCTTATGGTGTACACGATTGCTCAAAGCCCTGTGCTGCACGGGATGCTTTTCACGGTGCCCGGATGTGCGGCTTTGCTTGCCGGTTCTGCTGTTTGCGTTGTTATCATCGAGAC
This sequence comes from uncultured Lachnospiraceae bacterium, assembly GCA_947178115.1. Lineage (GTDB taxonomy): Bacteria > Bacillota > Clostridia > Lachnospirales > Lachnospiraceae > UBA3282. Next base: position 9,661 of record CAMWXF010000026.1, on the reverse strand, counting down.
AGAAAGGAGGAGAAAATGTATATCAAAATATTGATGGAAGACACTTGCGGCAATCCCCAGTGTGAGTATGAACACGGTCTGAGTCTTTATATAGAAACTGAGAAGCACAGGATACTCATGGATACAGGAGCGAGCGATAAGACATGGGAAAATGCCGGACGGTTAGGCGTGGACTTATCGGATATAGATATCGTCGTGCTAAGCCATGGACATTACGACCATTCCGGCGGACTGATGTCTTTCCGAGATAGGAATCAAGAGGCAGTCGTCTATATGCAGAAAAGCGCGCTTTACGACTATTATCATGATGAGCGTTATATCGGAATTGATAAAGCGATCGGCCTGTTGCCGCGGGTGGAAAAGCTGTCCGGCAATCTTGAGATTGACGGGGAGATATCCCTTATGACAGGTATCACGGGCAGGAAGTTCTGGCCGCAGAGCAATATTGGGCTGTCGATGCGGGTAGACGGGGAGAACAGGCAGGATGAGTTCGGGCATGAGCAGTGCCTTGTGATACAGGGGACTCGGAAAGTATTGATTTCCGGCTGTGCGCATAACGGCATTCTAAATATCCTGGACCGGTATCGGGAAATATACGGAGGCGCGCCGGATATCGTAATCAGCGGATTCCATATGATGAAGAAAAGTGGTTATACGGAAGAGGAGAAGGCGGTGATCCTGCAGACGGCAGAGGAACTTGGGAAAACAAATACTGTCTTTTATACAGGGCACTGTACGGGTCAAGAAGCGATAGATCTGATGAAACCGATTCTGGGTGAACGGCTTATACAGTTGCACTGCGGTATGGAAATCCGGATATAATCGGAGAAAGCGGGACATGATTGGTCGAAAATGAGTGCGGGCGAGCCGGTGGAAGAGACGGACCCGTCAGAGGAGGATTAGGATTTTGAAAAAGGGAAAGAAAAGCATAAAGATTGTATTGGCTGTATTGGCAGGGCTCATATTACTGATTGGCGGGTATTGCGCCTATGTATTGATTGCGTATGACCGCTTACCGGATTATTTGACTCTTGAGGTCAATGAAAGCGGGGCGGAAGAAGATTTTGACCGGGAATTTCAGGTCAGACCGGGCGAAGAGTATTTGATTATGACGTACAATATCGGGTTCGGCGCTTATACGAAGGATTATAGTTTCTTCATGGACGGTGGGAAATATTCATGGGGCAGGGACAAAGAAAGTGTTCTGGCGAATGTCTCTGCAATGGGGACGATGATCAGCGAGATCGATCCGGATTTTATGCTGGTGCAGGAAGTTGACCGGGATGGTACGAGAAGCTACCATATAGATGAATTGGAGGTTCTGAATCAGTTTATCAAAGGGTATTATTATGATTTCGCTCAAAACTATGATTCTCCGTTCCTATTCTTTCCGCCATGGCAGCCACACGGTGCGAACATAGCCGGTATGGTGACTTATGCGAGAGGGGAGATTACGGAGACGATGCGGCGGAGCTTTCCGATATCGGAGTCGCTCAGTAAATTTGTAGATTTGGACAGATGCTATTCGATTTCGCGGATTCCGACGGAGAACGGTAAGTTCCTGTGTCTCTATAACGTGCATCTGTCGGCTTACGGCAGCAACGATGAAATCAGGGAAGGACAGCTTTCCATGCTGTTTGAAGATATGGCAGCGGATTATCAGGCGGGAAATTATGTGATCTGCGGCGGTGATTACAATCATAACGTGAAAGAGGAATCTTCGGAGAATGCACCGGAATGGGCGTATCTGTTTCCGCGGGAGAAGATTCCCGAAGGCTTCTGTATGGCGATCGACTATGCCGAAACGCCGGAGGATATTGCGCATGAATCCTGCAGAAGCGCCGATGAACCCTACAAAGAAGGCGAGACGTATACAGTCACGCTGGACGGATTTATCATATCGGATAATGTGGTTGTCCATGAATATCGGAATATGGATTGCGGGTATGAGTATTCGGATCATGATCCGGTGATCATGCGGTTTGAACTTAAATAATCTGACAATATATGACTTGATATGTTAATTGACTAATTATCTGACGATTTCATAAAAAGTCTTTGTTTACAATCATCGAAAACTGTTGTATAGTAGACGTGCAGGTCGCAAAGGAGCGCAATGTGTTTCTTTTGCGACCCTTTTTTATGTTATTGCATTGTTTTTCGAGTTTGCGGAGATGCGTAGCATCTCATGAGCAATATCTCGCAACCCCGCGAAGCTCAATTTTTTAAGGGAGGTAAGGTATGTTTGATGTGAAGACAACCGTTCCGGAAGCGCCTCTTCACCGCATGGAATTTGAACATGACAACTGCGGAATCGGCGCCTGCGTGAACATTAAAGGACGAAGAAGCCGTGTCATTGTCGAGAATGCGCTTAAGATCGTGGAAAACTTAGAGCACAGAGCCGGCAAAGATGCAGAGGGCAAAACGGGTGACGGCGTCGGGATTCTGACCCAGATGCCGCATAAGTTTATGGTTAAAGTAACGAAGGAGCTGGGAATTGCGCTCGGCGGCGAGCGGGAGTACGGTGTGGGTATGTTTTTCTTCCCGCAGGATGAGCTGCAGCGCAATCAGGCGAAGAAGATGTTTGAGATTATTGCCGAGAAAGAGGGCTTACAGTTCCTGGGCTGGCGTACGGTGCCGACCGTGCCCGCCGTGTTAGGGCATAAGGCGGTAGAGTGTATGCCATGTATTATGCAGGCTTTTATCAGGAAACCGGCGAATGTGTCTAAGGGGCTTGATTTCGATAGAAAACTGTACATATTACGGAGAACATTTGAACAGTCCACGGATGTGACTTATGTGGTCAGTCTGTCCAGCAGGACGATCGTGTACAAGGGAATGTTCCTGGTGGGGCAGCTTCGCACCTTTTTCTCCGATTTGCAGGATCAGGATTATGAGTCGGCGATTGCCATCGTGCACTCACGATTCTCCACCAACACGAATCCGAGCTGGGAGCGTGCCCATCCGAACCGGTTTATCGTACATAACGGGGAGATCAATACGATCCGCGGCAATGCCGATAAGATGCAGGCCCGCGAGGAGAATATGGAGTCCGAGCACTTGCAGGGGCAGATGCACAAGATACTGCCGGCCATCAATGCTTCCGGCTCCGATTCCGCAATGCTCGACAATACGCTGGAGTTCCTTGTGATGAGCGGCATGCCGCTGCCACTTGCTGTCATGATCACGATTCCCGAGCCATGGGAGAACAACAAGACCATGACGCAGAAGAAAAAGGATTTCTACCAATATTATGCTACCATGATGGAGCCATGGGACGGTCCGGCATCCATTCTCTTCTCCGATGGAGATATTATGGGTGCGGTACTTGACCGGAACGGTCTACGTCCGTCACGATATATGATCACAGACGATGATACCCTGATTCTGTCCTCCGAGGTGGGTGTACTGGACATCGATCCTTCCAAGATCGTGGAGAAGGAGAGACTGCATCCGGGCAAAATGCTTCTGGTAGACACCCTGCAGGGCAGAGTCATTGACGATGATGAGTTAAAGGAGCATTATGCATCTGCCCGTCCTTACGGTGAATGGCTGGACAGCAAGCTGGTAGCGCTCAAGGAGTTGAAGATCCCGAATCAGCGTGTACCAGAATATACCGACGAAGAGAGGCAGCGTATGCAGAAGGCTTTCGGTTACACTTACGAGGAGCTGAAGACCAGCATTCTGCCGATGGCGAGAAACGGTGCGGAGGCGATCGCGGCCATGGGTGTGGATACGCCGATTCCGGTGCTGTCCAGAGCGCACCATCCGTTATTCCACTATTTTAAACAGTTATTCGCGCAGGTGACCAATCCGCCCATCGATGCCATCCGTGAGGAAGTGGTGACTTCCACAACAGTCTATCTGGGCAGGGACGGCAATCTGTTAGAAGAAGTGCCGGAGAACTGTAATATGTTAAAAGTGCATAACCCGATCCTGACGAATACGGATTTGCTCAAGATTAAGAATATGAAGTCTGACGGGTTTAAAGTGGAAGTGGTGCCGATCACTTACTATAAGAATACCAGTCTGGAGAAGGCGATCGACAGACTGTTTGTGGAAGTAGACAGAGCTTACCGGGATGGCGTTAATATATTGATTTTGTCCGACCGCGGCGTGGATGAGAACAGAGTGGCGATTCCATCCCTGCTGGCAGTGTCAGCCCTGCAGCAGCATTTGGTAAGTACGAAGAAAAGAACAAGCGTGGATATCATCTTAGAGTCCGCGGAACCCCGTGAGGTGCATCATTTCGCGACGCTTCTGGGATTCGGCGCTTCGGCCATCAACCCTTATCTGGCGCAGGAGAGCATCAAAGAACTCATCGACAATCATATGCTGGATAAAGATTATTATGCGGCGGTGAATGACTACAATGACGCAGTCCTGCACGGCATTGTGAAGATCGCTTCCAAGATGGGTATCTCTACGATCCAGTCTTATCAGGGCTCCAAGATCTTCGAGGCCATCGGCATAGACAAGGATGTGATCAACAAGTACTTTACGAACACTGTGTGCCGCGTGGGCGGGATTACCTTAAAAGATATCGAGAAAGAGGCGGATACTCTCCACTCCATGGCTTTTGACCCACTCGGTCTATCTACGGATTTGACGCTGGATAACCCTGGACATCACCAGATGCGCAGCGGTGCAGATGAGCATTTATATAATCCAGAGACGATTCATTTACTACAGGAGTCAACGAGACGGGGAGATTACGAAATCTTCAAACAGTATACGGCAGCGGTCAATAATGAAGAGAGCATTAAGAATCTGAGAGGTCTGATGGACTTCAATTATGCGAAGAAACCCGTGCCGATAGAGGAAGTGGAGGCAGTTGACACGATTGTCACAAGATTTAAGACAGGTGCCATGTCCTATGGTTCCATCTCCAAAGAAGCCCATGAGACGATGGCCATTGCCATGAACAGGCTGCACGGCAAATCCAACTCCGGTGAGGGCGGTGAGGATGACGACAGACTGACCGTGGGAGCGGACGGATTAAATCGCTGCTCCGCAATCAAACAGGTGGCATCGGGACGGTTCGGTGTGACCAGTAAATATTTAAACAGCGCACAGGAAATACAGATCAAGATGGCACAGGGGGCGAAACCCGGCGAGGGCGGTCACTTGCCCGGCGGCAAGGTGTACCCGTGGATTGCCAAGACGAGACATTCCACGCCCGGCGTAGGCCTGATCTCTCCGCCGCCGCACCATGATATCTATTCCATCGAGGATCTGGCGCAGCTGATATATGACTTGAAGAATGCGAATACGAGAGCGCGTATTTCCGTGAAGCTGGTATCCGAGGCAGGCGTGGGCACGGTTGCAGCAGGTGTGGCCAAAGCGGGAGCGCAGGTTATTCTCGTGTCCGGCTATGACGGCGGTACGGGCGCGGCACCCCGCAATTCGATTCACAATGCGGGACTTCCGTGGGAGCTAGGTCTGGCGGAGACACACCAGACATTGATCCAGAATGGTCTGCGTAACAAGGTTCGCATTGAGACAGACGGTAAGCTGATGAGCGGCCGTGACGTGGCTATCGCGGCGATCCTCGGAGCGGAGGAGTTCGGTTTTGCGACGGCACCCCTTGTAACTATGGGCTGCGTCATGATGAGAGTATGTAACTTAGATACCTGTCCCGTGGGTGTGGCAACCCAGAATCCGGAGCTTCGCAAACGGTTTACGGGCAAACCGGAATATGTGGAGAATTTCATGAGATTTATTGCGCAGGAGCTGCGGGAATATATGGCGAAACTGGGTGTCCGCACGGTAGATGAGCTGGTGGGCAGAACAGAACTTTTGAAGATCAAGGATCATCTGACGGATCGTCAGAAGCAGGTGGATTTGAGCTTGATTCTGAGTAATCCCTATGAGGGAAGCAAGGAGAAATGTATTTTCGATCCGAAGCAGGTGTATGATTTCGGACTGGAGAAGACACTGGATGAGAAAGTATTGTTAAAGCAGCTTTCCAAGGCGCTTGAGACAGGGCAGAAGAGAAGCCTTGAGGTGGATGTGTCCAATACCGACCGTACTTTCGGAACGATTTTCGGTTCCGAGATTACCCGAAGATTCGGAGATCGGTTGGAGGAAGATACTTACCGGATCTTATGTAACGGTTCCGGCGGTCAGAGCTTCGGTGCTTTTATCCCGAAAGGGTTGACACTGGAGCTTGTGGGCGATTCCAATGATTATTTCGGTAAGGGACTTTCCGGCGGTAAGCTCATCGTCTATCCGCCGAAAGGATCGAAATTTAAACAGGACGAGAATATTATTATCGGTAACGTGGCGCTCTATGGAGCAACATCCGGCAAGGCGTTCATTAACGGTGTGGCAGGCGAGCGTTTCTGCGTGCGTAATTCCGGAGCCCTTGCGGTAGTAGAGGGCGTGGGTGATCACGGCTGCGAGTATATGACAGGCGGGCGAGTGGCAGTGCTGGGCACCGTGGGTAAGAACTTTGCGGCGGGTATGAGCGGCGGTATTGCCTATGTGCTGGATGAGAACAATGACTTGTATACGAAAACCAATAAGGAAATGGTTTCTTCTTATGAGATTACTTCCAAATATGATGTGCTTGAGTTAAAAGAGATGATTAAGGAGCATGTGGCTTATACGAATTCCGTCAAGGGAAAGGAGATTCTGGACAATTTCGGAGAGTATCTGCCGAGGTTTAAGAAGATCATTCCGCATGATTATGAGAAGATGTTGAAATTGATCGTGCAGATGGAAGAGAAGGGGCTTAGTGCGGAGCAGGCGCAGATCGAGGCGTTTTATGCGGCGAAGAAGTAATTGAAGGTTGAGATTCAAAAGGTGATTTTGATAAAGTTGAGAGGCTGAGGGAACAAAATGTTCTCTTATGCCCGGCTTTGTCAAACGGATTTTCTAAAATATTCCGGCAGGGTTGAGACAGGCGGACGCAACCGCCCTTTACTCGCCATCCAGGCTCGTTACGGGCTTTCCGGGACGTCCGTGTCCCGAAATTGCTGGATCTTTGGGCGGAATATTAAGAAAATCTCATTTTCCTACGCAGGTCATAAGAGAACATTTTGTTCCCTCTGCTTTCGGAAATTCATCAGAACACCTTTTGATACTCAGAAATGTAATAGGGAAGTGTGATAGAGAGGAGGAGAATACCATGGGAAAACCGACAGGGTTTTTGGATTATGAGCGCAGGGTTTCTAAGGATGTGAGTCCGAAACAGCGCATTAAGAATTTTAATGAATTTCATGAACATTTGAGTATGGAGGAGCAGCAGTTACAGGGAGCGCGGTGTATGGACTGCGGGGTGCCGTTCTGTCAGTCAGGTGTGACGCTTTGCGGGATGACTTCGGGATGTCCGCTGCACAATCTGGTGCCGGAGTGGAATGATCTGGTGTACACGGGAAACTGGGAGCAGGCTTATCTGCGTCTGCACAAGACTAATAATTTTCCGGAATTTACATCCAGGGTGTGTCCGGCGTTGTGTGAGGCGGCTTGTACTTGCGGATTGAACGATGATCCTGTTTCTACGAAGGAGAATGAGTACGCTATTATTGAGAATGCTTATGAGAAAGGTTATGCGGCACCGCAGCCGCCCAAGGTGAGGACAGGCAAGACGGTAGCGGTAGTGGGCAGCGGGCCTTCGGGGCTTGCCGTAGCGGATCAGCTTAATAAAAGGGGACACTCGGTGACTGTATTTGAGCGTTCGGACAGGATCGGCGGATTATTAATGTACGGTATTCCGAATATGAAGCTGGAGAAGCATGTCATTGACCGGAAGATCAAGGTGATGGAAGCGGAAGGAGTCACTTTTGTGGCGGGAACGGATATCGGTAAGGACATGAAGGCTGAGAAACTTTTGAAAGAATATGACCGTGTCGTGCTCTGCTGCGGTTCTTCCCAGCCAAGGGACATTACCGCACCCGGCAGGGATGCCAAAGGGATTTACTTTGCAGTAGATTTTTTGACCAGAAATACGAAGAGTCTGTTGGATTCTGATTTTCAGGATAAACAGTATGTGGACACCAAGGGCAAGGACGTGGTGATTATTGGCGGCGGCGACACCGGCAATGACTGTGTGGGTACGGCGATCCGACATGGTGCGAAATCCGTCACGCAGATTGAGATGATGCCCAAGGCTCCTGACAAGCGCGCCGACAATAACCCGTGGCCGCAGTGGCCGAAGGTATGCAAGACCGACTACGGTCAGGAGGAGGCCATCGCAGTCTTTGGGCATGATCCGCGTATTTATGAGTCTACGGTCAAGGAGTTTGTAAAGGATAAGAACGGTAATCTGAAAGCTGTTAAGATTGTCTCTCTGACATGGGAGAAGGACGAGAAGACCGGGCGCATGAACATGAAAGAGGTGGCGGGCAGCGAGAAGGTGCTGGATGCGCAGATCGTACTGATTGCGGCAGGATTTCTGGGAAGCCAGAAATATGTCACTGACGCTTTCAAGGTGGAACTGGACGGCAGGACGAATGTGAAGACAGACAGCGGGAAGTTTGCCACCAGCGTGGACAAAGTGTTTACCGCGGGCGATATGCATACGGGGCAGTCGCTTGTGGTCAAGGCGATCCGTCAAGGACGGGAGTGCGCCAGAGAGGTGGACGAGAGTCTGATGGGATATACGAATATGTATGTTCAGTAAAAAATAGGAAAGTGAAAAAACCTTGCGACTGTTTCGGCAATCGCAGGGTTTTTCTTTTCACGAATGCAAACTTAAGTGGATGGTGATAAAAAAGGGGTAGACCCGGCTATGGTGCATTCCTCTCTTCTGGCGTCAGTTTCAATGCCAAGTACAGTAATACAGCGTCTTTGAAGCACCGTGGATTCAGCCCGCATTTCCGGTAAATATGGTTCAGTTTATACTGCAATGTATTTTTATGTAAGAATAAGCGTCTCCCGGTATTGACCAGAGACATATTTTCATCAAAATATGCCTGTACAAGCCGAAGCTCATCTTCTGACAGGGACGAGATGGTTTTTGACAGAAATTCCTCTTTCTCTGTCTCATTCAATCCGGAGAAAATGATTTCCAACGTCAGGTCATCAAATAAAAGAAACCCTTCCGTATTGACAGAAATATGTTTTAATGTTGTAAGCGCCGAGGCGTGGGAATCTGCCAGTTGGTATATGGAGCAGGATTTCCCTACGGCAATCTTCAGCACATTTTTATGATCTACAGCAAATCGGGTCAGCATATAAGCGTTCTTCTCAAACATTTCTGAATCTATAACAGCCAGATATTCATTCGGATAATAAAAGGTGTAAAGGCTGAGTGAGAGCATTTGGAATATGTGATTGATTTTCTGCTCCAGCAGCGATAGATTTACCGCTGGATTCTGGGTGTCTGCCTTGATAAGTATCAGCCTCTTGTCTGTCTTAGAGTCTATATGAAACTCCTGCAGACAGGAATGGAGATAATCCATATTGATGTTGGTTTTCCGGATCAGCGAATCAATCACAAAATGTTTTTTATCAGCCTGATTCCGGCTGGTCATGCCAAGTTCCCGTTCCCGAATCAGTAAGTTTGTAATGCGTTCCGCGAGATGGGCATACTTTCTGATAAGATCGGGTTCCCCTGAGATGCCGATGACAGCTAATAACTCGTGATTTTGATTTACCTGCAGGTTAATTCGCTTTTTTGTTCCTTCAAATCTGTAGTCTGAGCTGACTTCTATCA
>CAMWXF010000025.1 GCA_947178115.1 uncultured Lachnospiraceae bacterium | reverse complement strand
GTCATGAAGCACCGGCAGCCTACGGATATATGTGTTTACTTGGTTATTGTTACCTATGGCGCGCTATGCCTACGGCATATTCACACACACTAAATTACAATAACATAAAAGAAACCCCTTTGCAAGGGGTCTTTCCACATTTCTTATCATCTTATCTCAGTATTACTGTTCAGACACATTCGATAACCAGCACAGATGAAAGTTAATATCTTAAGGAACCCCTTAAAAAGCGCCGGCACTTAGTGAGGTATTTCACGAACTTAGTGCCCGCTGCGCTTTTTACGGAGCGAAAGCGCGGCTCCGTAGATATTAACTTCCATCTGTGCGTGCCTCCTTCGATACCCCATGAACAGCATTACTCCGCCCCCGTCACAATCCGCGCGATCTGCTCGTCACTTGCATCCGCCGGAATCGAGAACGTCCCTGTTCTGAGCCGTTTATCATACCCATTCTGACAGAGAAAGCTGTCAAAAGTATCTGCCGATGTGACCACCCCGACATCCGCCAGCTTCCTTGCCACAGTATAAGAGCCGTCTCCGTGATTGATCGTGATCGTCTTGACTGTGGCGGATGTAATGATCCCACTGCCACTTTCCAGCCGGTTTCCTGTCTGGCTTTCCGGTGCCTCATTACCTGTCTCCGCGTCATCCGCTATATCGCTCGCTGTATCCTGTTCTTCTTCCTGTCCGGACCCAGCGCTGCTCTCCGGCGTTTCCTGTCCGTCATCGGCAATATCCGGCTTATCCGTATCAGCCGGTGTCACAATATCTTCGCCTTCTTCTCCGTCCGCTGCCGTCCCGTCTTCCTCATCTGACGCTGTCAAATCTTCAGGCTTCGGATTCTCCTGTCCGAACTGTGCAACATCCTCCACTTCGTCTGCCTCGTCCTGTGCGTCTGTATTCTCTTCACCGCCGGCTTCGTCATCACTATTCGTCAGAACCGTATTCTCTACCATTCCCAGCTCTTTGGCTCTGGCAATGATCTCATCATCCGTCATCGCTTTATCGCCTGACACTGCGATTCCCATGATGATTGCAGTCACCGCTATTCCGATTCCCAGACCGCGCAAATAATATTTCCGTTCCATGCATTGTCACCTTTTATCAGTCACTCTGATTCTTACATACCCTCAAACAAATCAATAACAAGCTTCACTTCTCCTAAGCCCAGACCCAGTTCCTTGGCAATCGCCATATTTGACTTGCCGGCCTTGTGCAGTTCCAGAATCCGCTCATTACTATTACGCCCGTTATCTTTGCCTTGCGCAAACTGAATATCCATCGACGCTGCATTTTCCTGCAACCGGTCCTTTCTGGAATATCTCCTGAGACGATTCTTCTTCCCGAGTTCCGCATATTCCTCCGTCTTCGGCGCAAAGAATCCCATGCTGGCAAATGCCGCGCTGGTAGAGAGATCATCCTCTTCGCCAGCCACGTAGTCTCCGTCGGGCTGATGGATGATTTCCACTCTTCTGGGCGCGATCGGCGTGAAATCAACACTCTCTTTTTCTGCTTCTTCCTCCGGTATTATTTCTTCTGTTTCTTCCTCCGACTCTAATATCTCTTCCGGTTCTTCAAACGGCTCCGTTCCTCCGATCATCTCCGATAGTTCGTCATTCTCCTCCGTCCAGTTTTCCCAGTCCATATCCGAACTATCTGCAAGAGCGGGCTCTTCCTGTTGCATCACAGTCTCCGCCGCCGGCTCCGGCTCATCAACCGGCTGTTTTTTACTGATATCGATAATGATCTGCAGGGCTTCCTGCGCCACTTTTCTCGCCTCTATTGCAGTTTCCTCTGCACTCTGTATCGTATCGGCTGCCTCGTCCGCCGCCTGCAGCACGGCATCGATCTTATCCGCCGCCTCGGAAGCTGTCAGTTCCGCGTCTCTGGCCGTCTGTTTGATACCGTCCGACGCTATCGTCGCCGCATTGATGGATGACATCAGATTGTCATGCTTATCATTCAGCATATCATATAAGAACACAACCTCCTTATGATTCTTATTGATCTCCTCCAACACGGTATCGGAATACTCGTTGACCGCCATGATTTTTTCATTGGTCACTCGCTCCATCGCACGCTCCGCCTTCTCAATCGAGTAATTGACGGTTTCATCCACGATATCGGCAATCCTATCCTTGACGTTTTCCACCTCGGCGGTAACCAGCTTTCTGACTTCATCCTCGCTGATCAACTGCACTTCCTCGTCTATATCCTTCCTTCTCGCCGGCATGAGATACCCCAGCAGGAATATCGCCACGCCGATGACGATCAGAATAATCTCTGTTGCACTCATCTTACTTCCTTTCCCTTCTGTGATCTATGCGTTTACACGGAAAAGTCAATATGTTCCGCCTTCTTCATGAGCACTTTACCATCAGGGTTCTCACCCGGTTTCTTCTTCCTTTTCTTTCCTCCGTCACCCTTGTATTCATTACTGCCTTTGTCCTTAGCATCAAACTTACGCTCATGGTATTCCGGCTTATCTCCCTGATTGACCCTGTTGACCTGCTTCTCTACGTGCTTGGTCAACTGCTGTCCGAAATGCGCCTGCTCGACCGCCGGTCTGGAGTCTTCGTTATGCTTGATCGTCGTGAAATCCTGCGCTCTCGTGACCTGTCCGTGCATTTCTACCAATCCTACTGCCATACTCCCTGCCTCCCGCTATAGTTCGCAACATCTCAGTCTTCGTCTTCTCCGTCAGGCCGAACCGGTACCGTCTTTCTAATAAGGTGCGACCTTCACATCGCCGCGCTCTCTGATAAATCTGCAATAATGTGTATTCTTCTGTACCGTCATGGATACATCTCCGATGCATATTTTCGTACCGGGATATACCATACCCTTCACCCTGATCTTGGCCTCCGTGGTATTACCCGCCTGCTCCATCAACTCATTCAGCTCCGCCTGGTTCGCTGACAGTGCCTCGCTCTTCTGCTGATTGACGAGTGCCAGCGACTGTAAATGTTTCAATTGATCCTGACTGAATTTAACACCTTGCGCAACTTTTTGTTTCGTGGCAACAAGTACCGGCTGTACCGTCTGCAGTGTCTTCGTATCTTCCTCAATTAACTTCTGCAGTTCTGCAATCCGGTTCTTGATCTTCGGGTCGGCACCGACTTCAACAACCGTATCCGCCCCCATCTCAGACCCCAGTGTCTTGACGTTAATACCTCCTGTGGCACACACTCTGCCGCCTGTGATAAAGCCTCTCTTACCGTCCACATTTACTTCGCCGCCCGCCATGATCTTGCTGTGCAGAATCGACTCGGAAGCAATATACCCTTCCGCCTGTGCAGTAGCGTTCTCAAGGAACTTAGCAATAATATTGCCGCCTGCATAGAGCGAACCTTTGCCCATGCCATTCATGCCCCTGGCTATGACTATATTGCCGTCTGCATGCAGAGTTGCTCCTTCCACAACACCTTTGACTACAATATCACCGTGTGCCCTGACTTCAAAATTGGTAGTCACATTGCCGTTGATCTGTACGGTCCCTTCATAATCTATATTTCCGGTAGCATTATCCACATTCTCTACCTGTAACATATCAGACACAAATACGGTGCCCTCTACCAGCTCCACATGTCCGTCCACTAAGGAAGTAATCATCATGCCGTTCTCCGACAGCTCGATATTGTTACCGAATTTCAGCACCGCAGACTTCACATCCGCTGGCTTAATCCGCTCCCCGAACAAATCCGAACCCGCTTTACCCGGTTCTTCTTTGTGCAGAACCGCCAGTACATCACCTTTCTTACAGTGACTTAAAATATTTAAATTGAAGAAATCCACACTACCGTCTTCCTTTAATGTGGGTTTTGCTTTCTTGTCTGTATTAAACTGATACTCAATATAGGCATCCTTCCCCTGTACAGGCGGCACACCCTCTGCAATCAGAATATCCTCACAATATTCCTTGTGCTGCAAGAATTGTCTGATCTCGTTTTCTTTGATGCCGCATTTAATACCCCTGGCATCCAGATCCCGCAGGATCTCGCCCGCAGTCACTTCATCTCCGCCCTCGGAAGCCGCATAAAACTTCGCGTATGCCTGCATCTTATCCGGTGTAATCGTCAACTTATAGCATTCGCGTTCCAACGGCTTCTTATTCCTCTCAAGAAGCAGCACCGTCTCCTTATCTACGGTTGCATCCACTGCCCTTTTCAAAGTAGGAAGGTCACAGGAATAACCCTTCATCGACATATACTCGATCACATCGTTCACATTGATCCTGTTGCCGCCATCCGTCGGCGGAATCAGTTTAAGGCTGGTCTTATCCTCTTCGTTTACCAGTCTGAAATATCCGTTCATCTATTCACCTATTTCCTTCCGCCTGCTTCCGTGAGTATACCGATATAACTACCCAGCTTAGCCTTCATCTTCTGCAGTGCTCTTGTATGCAGCTGTGATATTCTGGACTCCGATACTTCCAGAATACTGCTGATCTCTTTCAGTGTCAGTTCTTCATAATAATATAGAACGATTACCTTGCGCTCTTTCTCTGTCAACAGTTCAAGCGCCTCCGCAAGTATCCGTTTCAGTTCATCCCTTTCCAGCACTTCCTCCGGACTGTCGAACTGTGCGCTCTTCGTATGGCTCGCCTCATTAGACACCTCGCTGCCCTGTTCTAAGAATTCATTCAGCGACACCACATTCGTGATCTTCATCTGCGATTGCCATTCTACATACTCATCACCTGAGATCCCCAGACCCTCCGCGATCTCCTCGTCCGTGGCGTTCCTGCCGCTTCTGGCCTCTATCTCTCTAATGACCGAATCGATTTTCTTCTGTTTCTGTCTTATGGTCCGCGGAATCCAATCCATCTTACGGATCTGATCAAGAATCGCCCCTCTGATGCGAAGGCTGGCGTAAGTCTCGAATTTGACATCTTTCATACAATCAAATTTATCTATGGCATCAATCAATCCGAAAATGCCGTAACTGACCAGATCTTCATACTCCACATTATATCCCAGATACATACTTAACCGGCCCGCTACGACTTTAACAAGCGGCGCATATTCCAATATGATTTTTTCTCTGAGCTCGGGAGACTGTGTCTTCGCATATTCTTCCCAGAGCTTCTTCTTGCCTGCCTCATCCATATGCGTTACTATCTATCCTTTACCATCGCTTCTGAATCTTCTAGTCGGCCTATCTTCTTCTGCGAGCTCCTTCTCGATGACTTCGCCCTTTTCCATTTCGGCTTCCTCGATCTGCCGTTCGAATCTGTCCAACATCTCCTTAATTATACATCCTGCTATGTAGAAACCAATCAGTACACATAGCAGAATGATCAGCATCGTTTTCATCTCATAATGCAAAATACGCATCGTGATGCTGGTTGCTGCCCCGGCAGTCAGCATGACAAAAGGCGGTATCAGTTTACGCTTTTTGGCTCGAAATGCCCGTTCTCTCGCTTCCCGCTCTTCTCTAGCTTTACGCTCTGCCGGAGTCTCTATCTCGGATTGTTCATCCTCAATATTTTCTCCGTTTATACCCTCTTCATTCGTATATTCTACGCTTGTATCTAATACCTCGTTATCCACTTCACGATCCTTCCACCCTATCTATTCGTCCGCTAGATCACGCTTTCTGATCTTCCTACTGCGCGGATCACGAAATCGCCTGTCTCCGGATAAAAAATAACGGTTCTTCCATAATTTTTACCCGTATCCTCAGCCAGAATAGGGATCTTAAGCTGTGCCAGCTTCTTCTTAGTCGCCTCGACATTGCGCTCGCCCACACGGACCATATCATTTTTGGCCTGAAAAGCAAACATCTGTGCGCCGCCTGCGATCTTGGCTACCAGGCGGCTCCTGTTAGCCCCCTTAGCCACTACCTGCTTTACTAACTCTTCTATACCTGTATCCGCAAATTTCGGAATATTTGAATTAATGCGGATCGCTGTGCTGTCCGGCAGCATTATATGCGCTAATCCGCCAATCTTTGTCACCGGATCGCGGACAGCTATTCCGACACATGACCCCAGTCCCAATGTAGTAATGCTATCAGGACTGACGCATACGTTCAAATCGGCCATACCGACCTTTATCACTTTGCCCATAATATGACATCTCCTGTTTACACTTATCAGTCTACACCTATCGGTGCTTTATCCTAACCAATTCCCAATGCCGACAATATCTTGCCATAGGAATGCAAATCCGGGACAAGGATAAAGTACCCATCCAGAACCATCTCATCAAAGAACTGTGTCTGTATCAACAACATTTTATCGCCCAGCTCACCAAACTGGATCGCCGGAACACTTAAGATTGCGCCCGCCATATCTACCGTCAAATCAGGAACCGACGGATAGATCACTAAATTAGTCAGACCGGACAGCGAATTTAAGTAAGCGCCCGTAATGATATTGCCCACTTCCTTAAGCGCCGAAAACTCCATCTCGGAAAATTCATCTCCCGTGATTTCCATCCCCATCAGCTTATTTACAAGATGTCTGGCGGCCTGTTTTTCCAGAAGAAACATGATACTGCCGGTAATATCTCCCTCGATTCCGAGATAGATACCCGCCATGATTATTTCCGCACCGCCCATAATCTCGCCCATTTCCTTAAACTCCAGAAGCTTGACCTGGGGCACTGACATATCTACCTTGCACTGCATCATCTGCGCCAATGCGGTAGTCGCATTGCCTGCACCTATATTTCCCAGTTCCTTCAGAATATCAAAATACTCATCAGACATTTTTTCTAAGGTAATATCATCCACTTATGAAACCTCCTATACGTTTTCAATTACCACGGAATTTAAATCTAACAGTGAAATCAATCCGCCATCGCATTTTCCGATTCCGCACAGGAAACTGTCTTTATCATCCTTGGAATCGTATGCAATCCTCTCGATCTGATCATTATCCAGAGTAACAACTTCCTTGACCTCATCCACAATCACGCCGATGGTGCCCTGCTGCTCCAGTTTCAAAATAATAATTCTGGTAGCTTTTGTCTCTACATCCGGCTCCAGTCCCATCTTTATGCGAATACTCATAACCGGAATTACCTCACCGCGCAGATTGATAACACCCTTCAGATAATCATCTACCTTCGGTACTCTTGTAATATGCTGCATTCTTACAATATTGTCTATATATTTAATGTCGATTCCGTACTGTTCATCACCAAGTTTGATCACAATGAACTGTGTGGTTTCCCCAACTGCTTTTAATTCTTCCATGTCACTGTTCCTCCCTCCGCTTAAATAAGTGTATTCGCATCCAGAATCAGAGCTACTTCACCGTCACCGAGAACGGTCGCGCCGCTGATGATCTTGCACTTGCTGATGTACTTACCTAATGATTTGATTACGATCTCCTGCTGTCCGATCAGCTCATCCACAACCAGACCGGCCAGTTTATCGCCCTTCTTCACAACAACAACCACCAGATTATCTTTAGGATCTTTCTTGCTGTCAATATCCAGAATCTCATTCAGGCGGATCAGCGAGATAACGCTGTCGCGGATCTGAATCACTTCTTTATTCTGTACAAGCTCGACATCATCGGGCGAAATATCTTCGATCGTCTGTATGGAACCCAGAGAGATAGCATATTTCTCATCACCGATCTCTACCATGAGCGCCTGTATGATCGCCAGCGTCAGAGGCAGCCTGATGATCCAGGAACTTCCCTCACCCAGCTTGGATTTCACTTCTACTTCACCGCTGAGCGCCTCAATCTTGGATTTTACGACATCAAGTCCTACGCCTCTGCCCGATACGTCGGATACAACTTTCGCTGTAGAGAATCCTGCATGGAACAACAGATCGATGCTTTCTTTTTCGCTCATATTCTCAGCTTGCTCAGGTGTGATAATGCCTTTCTCAATCGCCTTATTCCTGACAGCTTCGGTATCGATGCCGTTACCGTCATCCCTTACTTCGATGACGACATTGTTACCGTCCTGATATGCCTCCAGGAAGATAGAGCCTACTTCCGGCTTACCTCTTTCCTTACGAACCTCCGCTGACTCCAGACCGTGGTCTGCCGAGTTACGTAAAAGATGCATCAGCGGGTCGCCAATCTCATCTACCACAGTACGGTCAAGCTCTGTCTCCTCACCGGACATATATAATTCCATTTTCTTGCCCAAAGTCTTCTGCAGGTCACGAACCATACGCGGGAACTTGCTCACCGTGCTTTCAATAGGAACCATTCGAACCTTCATAACCGACTCATGCAGGGATGTGGTCGTATTCTCCAGATACTCGATCTGCTCGTTCACAGCCGCGCTCGATGTGCCGGAAGCAGCCGCCGCAGATACCAGTGAGTTCTTCGCAATGATCAACTCACTCACCAGATTCATCAGAGTATCCAGCTTCTCAATATCTACTCTGACGGTTCTGTTGACTACCGGCTTGGAAGCTGCCGGCTTCTTCTCATCCTTCTTCTTGCCCTTAGCAGCAGGCTTTGCTGCCGGTGCTGCAGGAGCCGCCGATGCCGCAGCCACTGCGGGTGCAGTAGTCTGCTCCACAGGCTGACTCGGCTGTTCCGGTTTTGCTGCCGGTGCTGCCGCTTCCGCACGGTTAATATCCAGCACGTCTCCGATCGCGTCTTCGATCTCGGATACGCTCTTCGCCGCACCGAGCACTTTATCAATCTCAGCGTCCGATATGACGATCAGGCTGAAATCCAATTCAAATTTCTCATCTTCAATATCCTGAGCCGAAGGGCTGGACAGTACGATCTCACCATACTCCTCGACCGCTTTAAATACTAAGAAAGCTCTGGCAGCTTTCAGGATACAGGACTCCTGCACCTTAACAGTCAATCCGTAGACATTCTTGCCCTGACTGAGAGCCTCCTTAAGCACATGCTTCTCCGTGTCTCCGAGGTTGATCGACAGCCATTTCCGATCTCCGGCATCCGCCGCAGGCTCTGCTGCCACTGCTTCTCCTTCGCTCTGATCGGCCGCCGCCTCTTCTTCCTCTTCCGCGTCGCCGTCACCGCCGTTCAATATATCATTCAACTGTTTGATCAACGGTTCATTATCGTTCGTGCCCTCGTCAGCATTCTCGCGGATATTTGCGTTATACTCCTCCAAGGCATCGAGGCACTGGAACAGCACATCGATCATGTTTGCCTTCACGGTAATATTGCCGTTGCGAACTTCTGAAAATACATTCTCCATATCATGCGTCAGATTCTGCATTCTCTTATAGCCCATGGTACCCGCCATACCTTTGAGCGAATGCGCGGCACGGAAGATCTCATTGATCGTATCCATATTATCCGGTTCCTGTTCCAATGAGAGAATCTGTGTATTCAGGTTCTGCAAGTGTTCATTAGTTTCATCAAGAAAGATTTCAAGATACTGACTTACGTCCATATTATTTTACCCCCACGTTCATTATAATTTCCTGTGCAATCTGGTCAAGCGGCACAACCTGGTCTGCCAGTCCCGCGGTCACAATGCTCTTAGGCATCCCGTATACCGCACACGTGCCTGCTTCCTGCGCTATCACATGGATTTTTTTCCTTGCTTTCAGATGTTTGATTCCTTCCGTACCATCGGCTCCCATGCCCGTCATCACGACACACACGATCTGGTCATATTTGCTGTCCTGCAAAGATTCGTACATATAGTTGGCGCACGGTTTGACACCCTCTCTGGTGGGCTGGTCCGTATAATGGATGCTGTACTTACCCATGGACGATTGTATGTTCAGGTGCTTGCCGCCCATGGCTATATATACGGTTCCCGCTTCCAGAGTATCGCCTTCCGCCGCTTCCTTGACATGTACCTGGCTCAGAGTATCCAGCCGCTCGGCAAGAGAAGCCGTAAATCCCGCCGGCATATGCTGCACAATGACTACCGGTGCTTTCAGATTCTTGGGCAGACGCGGAACCACTGACTGCAATGCCTTCGGACCGCCCGTGGAACTCGCCAGCGCCACAACTTTATTACCCGGCACGGAAGAAGCATGTCTGCTTACCAGCTCGACCATCTTCTTGGAAGTCTTCATCTCTTCCCTGCTGAATACCTTCGCCTGAACCGGCTTGGAATCCGCCACAACCGCCAGAATACGAAGCAGCTTATCCTTGAACACGTCGGTTCTGCAGTCCATCGCATTGTTAGGTTTATGGACAAAATCAAGTGCTCCCAGTTCAAGTGCATCCAGCGTTGTTTTGGCGCCCTCCCGCGTGTCGGTACTCGCCATCATGACCTTCGCCGTAATCTTACGTTTCTGTAACTCCTTCAGCAGCTCCAATCCGTTCATCTGCGGCATATTGACATCCAAAACTACCGCATCATACGACTTCCGGCTCAAAAGGTCTAATGCTTCCAGACCGTTGGTAGCGCGATCCTGTACTTGGAATCGTTCATCGCTATTAATTATATCACACAATACCCTTCTCATGAGTGCAGAGTCGTCAACAACCAAAATTTTTTTCATTTCGCTATTCCTCCTCATCTATGTTATTATCATTGATGTAATCACCTTTTTTGCTTCCTAAGCGTCTTGCGTTCTTCGTCGAAGATATACTTGATGATTTCTTCTCTCTCCGAATCGTCCACATTGACATACTGCACCCTGTGCTCAAATACGCCCTTGCGGTTCTCCAATTCTCTCACGCCTAAGACTTTGCCGACCAGATTATATTCCTTCGCTTCTCCGCCAATCAGCAGATAATATTTACACAAGATCAGGCTCTGTACTTCATAGGCATAATTTGCCACGAATCTGAGGCCGCCTCCGCTGATATCCACGATAATACTGCTTTTTAACGGAAGCTGCGGAATCAATGAATCTTCTGCTTTCCCTGCTCTTTCCACCTCTTCGTCCTGTAATTGTCTGGAATTCATTTCCAGTGCGCAGCTGAACCGGTAATACTCTCTCCGCTGATGTTTACGCAGATTACTGATCAGATCCAGAACTAAAACATACATACTGTTATTTTTATAGCGATCCACAATTCTGGCATAACACTGATACAGCCCGTTATCAGAATAGAAATACAGATCAAACTCGCAGTCTACGGGCAGCAGAATCAGCTTGGATTTCTCCATCGGCATAGAGATCTCTATCCTGTCCTCGGATAAGACATCTATCACCTGACTCTGATAAGTCTTGCGTCCTTCACTTTTTTCTCTTCCGTTGTCCTTGGAACGATCTATCGCCTGCAGATCTACGCGGCATCCCGGAACAACATATTTTTCCAAAAGATTTGCCATATCGCTTCCCTCCTGCTTCTGCTCTCCAGCGGAATTCTCCTATCTCTTAGATATGATATGAGAGAAAAATGCCGCCATACCACGTTTTGTAACATTCCGGCTTAATTCTTTATTCATCAGTCTGGCCGCAATCGCCTCATAGGCAAGTGCAGACCGCGCCTTCGGATTATCAAGCGATACCGGTTTCTGCTGCATCACCGCTTTCTCAAGCTGGTTATCCTGCGGTATCATTCCCAGATAGCTGATCGGCACTTTCAGGTAACGGCTCACCACCGCCTCTAACTTTTCATACAGCGCCTCCGCTTCCGCCTCACTGAATACCTTATTCGCAATCACTTTAATCTGTGAGGTGT
>CAMWXF010000024.1 GCA_947178115.1 uncultured Lachnospiraceae bacterium | reverse complement strand
CTACGGCAATCCGGATTATGCTGTGGATTGTCTGGGTGAGTCAATAGGAAAAATGTTTTCCTTTCTCTATGCAGAACTGCGGGGGATGATTCCGGCTGCATTTGAGCAGAACCGGTTCGATATGGTGATACGGGCGGAGCTGCTTTTAGAAGTCTATCAGGTGTTTGCGGGTGAGGCGCAGGAACAGGACGGAATGCCAAAGCAGGAAGCACTGCAGCAGATTCTGTACTGGTATGTGAGTGATTATTATGAACCGGAATCGCTGGAACGGACGGCGGGAATGCTGTGCCCGGACAAGGATTTCGCATATCGCATCGTGATGGAGAGCGATCTGTCTGATCTGCGGTATCTCTATTATTACGGGGAATATGTCACGGACAATGAACTGAAGACTGCCGCCCATCTGAATGAGATGCCGGCCGAGAGAGTGAAGCTGTTGGCCGACACATACACGGAGGGATATCGTATCGGCTTTCAGGCCGGCAATAAGGATATCTCTATCAAGAAAACGGTGAATATCCGCTACGCGCTTGGATTTGAGCGGATGATCCGGGAAGCTGTTCTTAATTTTGACCAAATCGGTCTACGATCCACGATCTATCGCGCAGGCACAAATATTTTCCAGGGCAGAAGTGTAGATAAGAACGGATTCTTCGGTGCAAATCCGAATAAACAGTTTGATTATGACCACAGGGAGGACCAGGCACTGGTGCTGGATAAACAGCTGGCGGAGCGGAAGCTTAACTGCATGAAGAATGCCTATGAGCAGTATCGGGCACAGGCGGAAGTGTTCGGCGGCCCTGCGGTGGCGGAGATCTTCGGAGAGAAACCTTTCGTGCCGCAGACGAAGAAGACGGCGTACAGAATGACGCCGAAGCAGCAGAAAATTTCTGTAGAGTATGCGGTTAAGGCAGGGGCATTGCAGAATAAATATATTCCCGGCGAGGAGAGAAGCTTTACGATCATCGCCTTTCCCGTGCCGGACATCGGTGAACGATATGAGGAGATATTTGATGACATCGTGCGCATCAACACATTGGAGTATAAATTGTATCAGGGAATCCAACAGAAGATCATAGACGCGTTGGATCTTGGATTGACTGTACGAGTCGTTGGGTGCGGAGGCAACAGGACGGATATGACGATCCGTCTGCACAGTCTGGCAGATCCCGATAAGGAGACGAACTTCGAGAACTGTGTGGCAGATGTGAATATTCCGGTGGGCGAGGTATTCACTTCCCCGATGTTGACCGGTACGGATGGTACTCTGCATGTGACGAGAGTCTTTTTGAATGGACTGGAATATAAGGATATATGGCTGAAGTTCACGGACGGTATGGTGACTGATTACGGCTGTACCAATTTCCCAACGGAGGATGAAAATCGCAAATATATCAAGGATAATCTACTGTTTCATCACGACACGCTTCCGCTGGGCGAGTTTGCCATCGGTACCAATACTACTGCCTATGTAGTGGCGCGTAAGTACGGAATAGAGGATAAGATGCCGATTCTGATCGCCGAGAAGACGGGACCGCATTTTGCAGTGGGGGATACCTGCTATTCCCATGCGGAGAATGTACGGGTGTATAATCCGGACGGTAAGGAGATCATTGCGAAGGATAACGAAGTGTCAGTTTTACGTGACACGGATGTCAACAAGGCATATTTCCAGTGTCACACGGATATTACGATACCTTATGATGAGCTGGGAGAGTTGTCGGTTTTGACTGAATCGGGAGAGACGATTTCGATTATCCGGAACGGTCAATTTGTTCTGGAGGGGTGTGAGGAGCTGAACCGTGCTTTCGAAGGACAGGAGGCATAGCCAATACCCATCTGCGTGGTCGTGAACAAAAACGGCGAATAAGATATAGACTTATTTCTGTATAAAAGATAGTTGCGCTCTGACGGAAAAAATAGTACACTAATTATGGGTATTAATCCGCGTTGCCACAAGATGTTGTGGTAGGGGAAGCTAAGGAGGAAATGACAGATGGCACAGGTAGGTATTGTGATGGGCAGTGATTCCGATATGCCCGTTATGGCTAAGGCGGCAGATTTACTGGAAGATCTCGGCATATCTTACGAGATGTCGATTATATCGGCACACAGAGAACCGGATGTGTTCTACGAGTACGCGAAGAGTGCGGAGAGTAAAGGTTTTAAGGTGATCATTGCAGGCGCCGGTAAGGCGGCACATCTGCCGGGTATGTGCGCTGCGATCTTTCCGATGCCGGTGATCGGCGTACCCATGAAGACTTCTGATCTGGGCGGGGTGGATTCCCTGTATTCCATCGTACAGATGCCTTCCGGCATACCAGTAGCCACGGTGGCTATCGGCGGCGGACAGAATGCGGGTATTCTGGCGGCAAAAATTCTTGCCACATCCGACCCTGCACTATTGCAGAGACTGAAAGATTATACCCAGAGCCTGAAAGCAAGTGTGCAGAAGAAAGACGCGAAGCTGCAGGAAGTGGGATACAGAAATTATATGGCGGATTAAATAATAGAAATACAGTAGCTGTGAAGAACAGGGTTCTGAACAGTTACGAAATACAATGGAGGTAAGACATGGATTACAAGACAGCGGGTGTCGATATCGAAGCCGGTTATCGGTCGGTAGAATTGATGAAGAAACACGTAAAGGAAACAATGAGACCGGAAGTGTTAGGCGGACTGGGCGGCTTTTCGGGTGCGTTCTCCATGAACAAGATCAAGCAGATGGAGCATCCGGTGCTCTTGTCAGGGACGGACGGTGTCGGCACGAAGATCAAGCTGGCTTTTCTTCTGGATCGGCACGACACGGTGGGAATCGACTGTGTGGCGATGTGCGTCAACGATGTGGTGTGCGCAGGCGGAGAACCGCTGTTTTTCCTGGATTATATCGCATGCGGCAAGAATTATCCGGAGAAGATCGCGTCCATAGTCAGCGGTGTTGCCGAGGGGTGTAAGCAGGCGGGCGCGGCGTTAATCGGCGGCGAGACGGCGGAACACCCGGGACTGATGCCGGAGGACGAGTATGATCTGGCCGGTTTTGCAGTAGGTGTGGTGGATGAGAAGGATCTGATCACAGGTGAACAGATCAGACCGGGGGATACCCTGATCGGTATCGCGTCTTCCGGTGTACACAGTAACGGTTTCTCTCTCGTACGCAAAGTATTTGAGATGACGAAGGAGAGTCTGGATACTTATTATGAGGAACTTAACATGACGCTGGGAGAGGCGCTTCTTACGCCCACCAGAATCTATGTGAAGGCGCTGCAGTCCGTACGCAGTGCAGGCGTGATCATTAAAGGGTGCAGCCACATTACCGGCGGCGGTTTCTATGAGAATATTCCGAGAATGCTGCCGGAGGGTGTGACAGCTGTGGTACATAAAGACAGCTACCCGATACTTCCGATTTTCCGGTTATTACAAAAGACCGGCAATCTGGATGAAAAGATGATGTACAATACTTACAACATGGGGCTTGGCATGATCCTTGCGGTAGATTCCGCAGATGCGGACAGAACCCTTGCCGCGCTGAAAGAAGCGGGCGAGACAGCGTATATCGTCGGCGAGACGGAAGCAGGAAATAAAGAAGTTATTATTAAATAGAGAAAAGAGGCAAAAGCGATGCTTAAGATAGTGGTATGTGTGTCGGGCGGCGGCACGAATTTACAGGCAATCATTGACGGTGTGCATGCAGGATCAATTCCAAATGTAGAGATACTGCGTGTAATCAGCAATAACAGGAATGCTTATGCGCTGGAACGCGCAAAGCAGGCAGGAATCGAAGGAATCTGTGTCTCTCCCGGCGATTATCCGGATCGGGAACAGTTCAATGAAGCGTTGCTTAATGCGGTTGATGAGGTCAGCCCGGATCTGATCGTGCTGGCAGGATTTCTGGTAGTGCTCCCGCCGCAGCTGATTAAAGAATACGAGAACAAGATCATTAACATTCATCCGTCTCTTATCCCGTCCTTCTGCGGTAAGGGGTATTACGGACTGAAAGTACATGAAGCGGTGTTGGAGCGGGGTGTGAAAGTTACCGGGGCCACGGTGCATTTTGTGGATGAGGGCACGGACACAGGACCGATCATCATGCAGAAAGCGGTGCAGGTCTTACAGAGAGACACGCCGGAGACGTTACAGCAGCGCGTGATGGAAGAGGCGGAGTGGGTGATTCTGCCCTGGAGTCTGGCGCTGATTGCTGCCGGTGCGGTGACGGTGGTTGACGGACGGGTACAGATCGCGGAGTGATGTGCCCGCGTACAATACAGATAAATCGGAAAGGCAAAGGAAATCGGGATGAAAGTATTGATCGTAGGAAGCGGCGGCAGGGAACATGCGATAGCTGCCAGTGTGGCGAAGAGTCCGAAGGTGGATAAGATCTATTGTGCACCGGGAAATGCGGGCATCGGACAGATCGCGGAGTGTGTGCCTATCGGCGCCATGGAATTTGATAAGATCGTGAATTTTGCCAAGGAGCATGCCATCGATCTGACTATCGTCGGTATGGATGATCCGTTAGTAGGTGGTCTGGTGGATGAGATGGAGGCGGCAGGACTGCGCGTCTTCGGACCGAGGAAGAATGCGGCGATCTTAGAGGGAAGTAAGGCATTTTCCAAGGATTTGATGAAAAAATACAATATTCCTACGGCGGCATATGAGAATTTTGACGATCCGCAGGCTGCTCTGGCATATCTGGAGACTGCGAAAATGCCTGTGGTGCTGAAAGCCGACGGTCTGGCTCTGGGTAAGGGTGTACTGATCTGCCAGAACCTGGAAGAGGCAAAGGAAGGCGTCAGAACGATCATGGAGGATAAGAAGTTCGGCGCGGCGGGCAACCGTATGGTCATAGAGGAATTCATGACGGGGCGCGAAGTTTCCGTACTTTCCTTTGTGGACGGCAGGACAATCAGGATCATGTCCTCGGCTCAGGATCACAAACGGGCACAGGACGGTGACCGGGGACTCAATACAGGCGGTATGGGCACGTTTTCACCGAGTCCTTTCTATACGGAAGACGTGGATGCTTTCTGCAAAGAACATATTTATCAGGCAACGGTGGATGCCATGGCAGCGGAAGGACGGCCTTTCCACGGAGTAATCTTTTTCGGGCTGATGCTGACGCAGGACGGTCCCCGTGTGCTGGAATATAATGCCAGATTCGGCGATCCCGAGGCGCAGGTGGTGCTGCCGCGCATGAAAAACGATATTATTGAGGTTGCTGAGGCGTGTATTGACGGTACGCTGGATCAGATTGACCTGCAGTTCGAGGATAATGCGGCGGTCTGTGTTGTGCTGGCATCCGAAGGATATCCGGTTTCCTATGAGAAAGGATTTTTGATCAAAGGGCTGGAGCGGTTCGAAGGCAGTGACGAATATTACTGTTTCCATGCGGGAACGAAACAGACGGAACAGGGAATCATGACTAACGGCGGGCGTGTGCTGGGAGTTACTGCGAAGGGGAAGGATCTGAAAGAAGCGCGTGCCAATGCCTATGAAGCAACTAAATGGATCAGCTTCGATAACAAATATATGAGGAATGATATCGGCAAGGCTATAGATGAAGCATGATCGTAATTAAAGGATGATTTAACATAAGGGGTGTAAAAGAAGGGAGAGGAGTATTTTTCATGGGCAGCAAAGAGGAAAGGTTAGAAAATCTCAAAAGGGAGCTGCTGGAGGTGCAGAATTATAACAGACCTACGATATGCCGGGAATGCGGCGGAGTCATGGTTTATAAAGGATGCGGAGAGTTCCGGTGTGAGGATTGCAATTATCAGGAGTATGACGATTATGGTAAAGTGCGCAATTATATCGAGAAGCATGCGGGTGTGACGGCCGCGCAGGCCTCTGATGCTACGGGGGTGTCGCAGAAGGCAATCAGGGATATGCTTAAGGAAGAAAGGCTGGAGATCGCGCCTAATTCCAATGTATTTCTGACCTGCGAGATCTGCGGCACGGCGATTCGTTACGGAAGATACTGCGCTAAGTGTGAGACGGCATATCATAGAGCTATAGAGGAGAAAACGAGAGCTTCCAGAAATATTAATCTGTCCGGTTTCAGCACAGAGAGACCTAAAGGTGAGGAAGGTTCTAAGCGGTTTACAAGAGAATAGTAGTAAGACAGACAAAGGGAGAAAAAACATGGCACAGAACAGAAGAGATATCAGAGCGATCTGTGGGCGCATCCTGTGTAGGATGGTGATGGCAGCCGGCATTATCTCCGTATTATGGTGCTATCCGCTGATCAGTCTGGCGGATTCCACGGGTACGGTTAAGGTGGATTCCGCTAAGATACGGGAGAATGCGGATGCGACAAGCGAAGTCATCGGCAGTGTCTCCAGAGGCGCGAAGGTTTCGATCCGGGAGGAAGCGCAGGATTCCTCCGGCACCCTGTGGTATCAGGTAGTCATCGACGCAAATAAGACAGGGTATATTAGGGCGGATCTGATCGACAAGGAGGACAGCGACAGCTCGTCGCAGAACGCCGCTTCTGCTGACGGCACAGCGTCCGGTGACGGGCAGGCACCGTCGGGCGCGACGGCACAGCCTCATGAGCCCATGGATGCACAGTATGCAACGGTTCACGTGGAGGCGATCAAGGTAAGATCGGCGCCGTCCACAAACGATACGGTAGTAGACAGACTGACCGAAAATGCACAGGTGGTTATCAGCGGAAAGTCGGAGGGAAGTGACGGTAAAGATTGGTATTACGTTACTTTTACCGGAACCGGAAACGTGGACAAGACCGGGTTTATCCGTGCGGATCTTCTGACATTGGGGGATATGGTTCCCGTATCAGAAGAGGAGGAGCAGCCGCAGGAACCGGAACAGCCGCAAGAAACGCAGCGTCCCGTGAATAATGACTATGAGCTGATCTATGAATCGGAGCCGGACGGTTCCTATGCGTGGTATTTGTATGACCACACACAGGGTGGCAGTGATAAGAAGAGAGTAGATCAGATATTGGCAGCGGCGAATATGCAGCCGGAGGATACGGAGGAGGAAGCGAAGACGCTTGTAAAGCAGCGGATCGCGATCGTTGCGCTGGTGGTTCTGGCAGTTTTGTTGGTTATTGCTGTGATCATTATGGCGTTGAAACTGCGGGATGTGTATTACGAGGATTATGAGGACGACGAAGAGGACGAGGAAGAACCGGAGCCGGAAGGAGCGTCCAGACGCAGACAGCGTGCACAGGAAGATGAAGTGCCGCAGGAGAGAAGGCGTGACTCTCAGACGGATGCAAGAACGGCCCGTAGCGGAAAACGGGAAGCGAGGGAAGAGGAAGAAACACCGCGCAGACGGCGCTCGCAGGAAGCGGAAGAGCCGTCCGGCAGGCGCAGGCGGCGTACGGAGAATGAGGAGGAAGCTGAGACAGAACAACGTCAGGCACGCAGACGGCAGGTGCGCGAAGAGAGAGAGGAAGAGGATGCGTCAAGAAACGCTCCCAAGCGTAAGACGAAGAATTTTCTGCTGGATGATGATGAATTCGAGTTTGAGTTCTTAAGTATGGACGACAGGGAATGACAGAAAGAGAAGATCGCGCAGCAGGATGCAGCATGCTGAAGTGTTGTGAGACGGCGGTGATCGGATCGGTAGGAGAATGAATGTTCATTGAGATAGATTTTAACAGTGATGAAGCTATTTATATGCAGCTGCGCAACCAGATCATCCTGGGGATCGCTACGGCGCGGTTTCAGGAAGGGGATATGCTCCCTTCCGTCAGACAACTGGCAGATACTATCGGTATCAATATGCATACGGTCAACAAAGCGTATACCGTGCTGAAGCAGGAGGGATATGTGAAGGTAGACCGCAGAAGAGGCGCCATGATCGCGATCGACATCAACAGGATGCAGGCACTTGACGAGGTGCGCAGAGAATTGCAGGTGACGCTGGCGAAAGCAAGTTGTAAGAATATTTCCAGAGAAGAAGTACATGCTCTTATAGATGAAATATATGAAGACTATGGGAAAGGAATGGATTATTGATGCAGCCACAATTTACAGATAAGGCGAAAGCAGCTTTAATGCTGGCCGAGAGGGCAGCCAGAAGTCTGAGGCAGAGCTATGTGGGAAGCGAACATATCCTGCTGGGTCTGTTGCGAGAGAATACAGGGGTTGCAGCCACGGTTTTACAAAATAACGGTGTGGATGTCGTACAGTTAAAAGAAATGATCAAGGATCTGATTGCGCCGGAGAGTTCGGTTCTGATTGCGGAGCGGGACGGCTATTCTCCGCGGGCGCAGAGCATTCTTGACGAAGCCCATAGGCAGGCGGAGCGTTTTCACAGCGATAAGACGGGCACAGAGCATATTCTGCTGGCACTGTTAAAAGAAGGGGAGAACGTGGCGGTCAGACTGCTTAACACCATGGGCATCTCCGTGCAGAAGCTGTATGTGGATGTGCTGGTGGCAATGGGTGAGGACGGCGCCTTGTATAAGGAAGATCTGGGGAAGAAACAGGGCAAAAAGAAGGGATCGACTTCTACACTGGATCAGTATAGCCGTGATCTGACGGCGCTGGCGAGAGAAGGTAGGCTGGACCCCGTGATCGGCAGGGAAGAGGAGATTACCCGGGTGATCCAGATCTTAAGCCGCAGAACCAAGAACAATCCTTGTCTGATCGGAGAGCCGGGCGTTGGAAAGACTGCCGTGGTAGAAGGATTGGCGGCACGGATCGTTACAGGCGACGTTCCTTTTACCGTACAGAATAAAAGGGTACTGACGCTGGATTTGTCCGGTATGGTAGCCGGAAGTAAATACAGAGGAGAATTTGAGGAAAGGATCAAGAAGGTCATACGGGAAGTGATCGAGGATGGCAATGTGGTTCTTTTCCTGGATGAGATGCACACGATCATCGGCGCGGGCGGCGCGGAGGGCGCTATTGATGCCTCTAATATACTGAAGCCTTCTCTGGCCAGAGGAGAGATTCAGTTGATCGGAGCTACCACGATCGCGGAGTATCGTAAATATGTGGAGAAAGATGCGGCATTGGAACGGAGATTCCAGCCTGTGACGGTGGAGGAGCCTACCGTGGAGGAGGCTGAAAACATACTTCGGGGTGTCGCACATAAATATGAGGAGCACCACCGTGTCACGATCACCGGGGAGGCGATCAGCGCGGCGGTAGCGCTTTCCAACAGATATATTAATGACCGGAATCTGCCGGATAAAGCCATTGATCTCATCGATGAGGCGGCTGCCGCGGTACGTCTTAACGTGACCGGACAACCCGATAAGCTGCGGGAGCTTTCGGAGGAAATTAAAAAGATTGATCTGCAGATCGAGCGATCCATCCGTATGGAGGCCTTCACGCAGGCCGCGGAGCTGAAGAAGAAGCAGAGCGATTGTATCAAAAAGTATGATCGGATCATCAAACGCATGGAGAAGGAAGAGGCGAAACGCACCTATGTGGTGGGTGAGAATGAGATTGCGGAGGTAGTGGCGCTCTGGACGAAGATTCCGGTAAAGAAGCTGGCAGAGAAAGAGAGTGAGCGTCTGTTAAAGCTGGAATCTATCCTTCATAAGCGTGTAATCGGGCAGGAGGAAGCAGTGACAGCCGTTGCCAAGGCGATGAGAAGAGGACGGGTAGGGTTGCAGGATCCCAACCGCCCCATCGGTTCGTTCCTGTTTCTGGGGCCTACCGGCGTTGGCAAGACGGAGTTAAGCAAGGCGCTGGCGGAAGCGATGTTCGGTTCGGAGAATGCGCTGATCCGTGTAGACATGTCGGAATATATGGAAGGGCATTCTGTGTCCAAAATGATCGGCTCGCCGCCGGGGTATGTGGGCTTCGAGGATGGCGGCCAGTTGTCGGAGAAGGTGCGGAGAAATCCGTATTCCGTGGTGCTTTTTGATGAAATCGAGAAGGCGCATCCGGATGTGTTTAACGTACTTTTGCAGGTATTGGATGACGGACATATCACCGATTCCAAGGGTAGGAAGGTCAGCTTCAAGAACACTATCCTGATCATGACTTCCAATGCGGGCGCACAGAGGATCATTGATCCCAAGAATCTCGGTTTTGGTGCACAGACGACGAAAGAGCAGGATTACGATAAGATGAAGTCGGGTGTGATGGAAGAGGTGAAGCGTCTTTTCAAACCGGAATTCATCAATCGTATTGATGAGATCATGGTATTCCATCCGCTGCACAGAGAGGACATGAAGAAGATCGTCACACTGCTTGCGCAGAATCTGGTGAAACGGTGCAGAGAGCAGATGGAGATCGAGCTTGTCATTACACCGTCCGTCAAGGAGTGGCTGATCGAGAAGCATATGGATGCCAAGATGGGTGCAAGACCCATGAAGCGTGCCATTCAGTCGGAGATTGAAGACGCACTGGCGGAAGAGATACTTCGGGGCAGTGTCAAACAGGGCGACCGGGTTTCGGCCGGGCTTAAGAATAAGAAAATCGTATTTACCGTACGCGATGATAAATAAAAGGCAAGGACGTAGGAGGAGAAGACAATGGCTGTAGTAGAGGAATTACTGCGAACAGAGGAGAACGGAGCGATCAGTTTCGGCAATTATAAGCTGGAGACGAAGGCAAAGTTGGAGAATTACGAGCACGGCGGTGACTTATATAAGGTTAAGACTTATAAGGAACTGACTAAACTGGAGAAGAACGGCATGTTCGCCTATGAGTCACAGCCCGGAACGAGCGTGATTGATTTTAAGGAGACGGAGGACGGTGTTACTTTTATCGTGGAGGCGGACGAGGATACACAGATCACCGTCGGACTGGAAGAGGATACGGAGTACAGCGTTACCGTAGGGGATACGAATATCGGTAAGATGAAGACGAACTTGAGCGGCAAGCTGAGCATCAGCGTGGAGCTGGAGCATGCAGGTGAGATCGCGGTTAAGATTGTGAAGAATGGCTAAGAGCAAGACAGGGACAGTGTTTTACTGTCAGAATTGCGGACATGAATCTTCTAAGTGGGTGGGACAGTGTCCCGCCTGCAAAGAGTGGAACAGTATGGTGGAGGAGAAGGTACCGGTAAGAGCCGGCGGCGCATCCCGCGGCATCGGAGGCGGTGCGGGTCGTGGCGTAAGGGCGGCGGAGCCTTCTAATCTGTCGGAGGTGAGCATACAGGAAGAAGAACGTATGCAAACCCGCATAGCGGAATTGGACAGAGTGCTGGGCGGCGGTATCGTGCCCGGCTCGCTTACGTTGGTGGGAGGCGATCCCGGTATCGGTAAATCCACGCTGCTATTGCAGGTGTGCAGGCTGATGGCGGCTGACGGAAGGAAGGTTCTGTATATTTCCGGGGAGGAGTCTCTGCGGCAGATCAAGCTGAGGGCCAACAGGCTGGGAGATTTCTCGGACAACCTTCTCCTGCTGTGTGAGACGAGTCTTGAAGTTGTGGAGCAGACGATCCGCAATGTCATGCCCGATATCACGATTATCGATTCCATTCAGACAATGTATCATGAGGAAATATCGTCCGCACCCGGCAGTGTGTCTCAGGTGCGGGAATCCACAAATATTCTATTACAGCTTGCCAAAGGACTTAACGTATCCGTCTTTATCGTGGGACATGTGACGAAAGAGGGAACGGTAGCGGGTCCGAGAGTGC
>CAMWXF010000023.1 GCA_947178115.1 uncultured Lachnospiraceae bacterium | reverse complement strand
ACCATATAAACCGGTCCTACCTGCGGAAGTACATGGAACAGAATCGCATGTCCCGCCTCATGATATGCCGTGATCTTCTTCTCTTTATCGGAAATAACACGGCTTTTCTTCTCCGTACCGATACCCACCTTGACGAAGGCTTTCTTAATATCTCCCTGCTTCACAAAGGCCCGCTGATCCATAGCTGCGTTGATCGCCGCCTCATTCAGAAGATTCTCCAGATCTGCCCCCGTAAATCCGGCGGTAGTCTGCGCGATCTGCTTCAGATTCACATCATCTCCCAGCGGTTTGTTCTTGGAATGCAGCTTCAGAATATCCTCTCTGCCTCTCACATCGGGCCGCGATACCGCGATCTTACGGTCAAATCGTCCGGGTCTTAGAATTGCGGGGTCCAATATATCCACACGGTTAGTCGCCGCCATCACGATGATGCCCTCATTGACACCGAAACCGTCCATCTCCACAAGCAGCTGGTTCAATGTCTGCTCACGCTCATCATGTCCACCGCCCATACCTGTGCCACGGCGTCTCGCCACGGCATCGATCTCATCGATAAAGATGATACAGGGAGCATGTCTCTTTGCTTCCGCAAACATATCCCGCACACGGGAAGCGCCCACACCGACAAACATTTCCACGAAATCAGATCCGGATATGCTGAAAAACGGAACATTCGCTTCTCCTGCAATCGCCTTGGCAAGCAATGTTTTACCTGTACCGGGAGCACCTTCCAAAAGGATACCCTTGGGAATTCTGGCTCCCACCTTCGTAAATTTACCCGGCTCTTTTAAAAACTCCACGATCTCCTGCAACTCTTCTTTTTCTTCCTGAAGTCCGGCCACACCGTCCAGCTTGATCGTATTCTCTCCACCTAATGTCAGCTTGGCACGGCTTCTGCCGAAATTCATCATCTTGCCGTTGCTGCCGCCGCCGCTGTTCTGCGCATTCATCATCACGAAGAAGAAGACACAGACGATCACCACGATTAGAATCGGAAATACACTGTTTAAAAACCAGCTCTCCTCCGGAACTCCCTCTACCATGGGATCCAGTCCATAACTTCTGACCAACTGCTCTGCTTCCGTCACATCCGTGACATTCAGTATACGCTCCTGACCGTTCTTAAGTGTAATCTCCAACGATCCCGTAGGTGTATCTTTATTAGGACAGATATTGACAACCGCAACTTCGTTACTCTCCATCTGCTTTATAAATTCACCCATCGTATAGTTGCTGCTCGGCACTCTCGCTGTTCCAAGCCAGACAGTAAACAGTAACAGACCGATGATGATGACAAAATATAAATAGAAACTCTTGTTATTCCTGCTCAAAGTATAACCTCTCTCATTATCGTATTAATCAAATTTTACAATGCCGACATAGGGCAGATTCCGGTATTTCTGATCATAGTCCAGACCGTAACCCACTACAAATTCATCAGGTATCTCAAAACCGGTATAGTCCACCTTAACATCCACCACTCTCCGAGACGGCTTATCAAGCAGTGTACACAGTTTCACGTCTTCCGGACCTCTGTCTTTCAACATTTCCAACAGATAACTCAGCGTCCTTCCGGAATCCACGATATCTTCTATTACCAGCACATGTTTGTCTGTAAGCGGTTCATCCAGATCCTTAACGATTCGAACCACACCGCTGGACTTCGTATCTTTGCCGTAACTGGATACAGACATAAAGTCAAGCGATACCGGCACGGTGATGCGCTTGGCAAGTTCACACATAAAGAAACTGCCGCCCTTAAGCACGCAGACTAAATGTACCTGCTTACCGGCATAATCTCTGGAAATCTGATCTCCGATCTCCCGAATTCTTTTGTTCACTTCTTCCTCACTCAATAGTACTTCGATTCGTTCCGCCATGAAATCCTCCTCTTAACTGTACCTGTAAGATACGCTTCGTACTTTCATCCACTTTATAGCCTTGGCTGATTCGATATCCGGGCACCCACAGGACATGCGCCCCATCAGCCAGTATATACATACTGTCACGCTGTCTCTTCGGGATTTTTTCATTGATCATGTACTGCTTGACAGACTTCGTGTGAAGCGCAGTATCAATGGTAAGATAATCCCCCTGTCGTCTCGTACGCAACAGCACAGACGTAGTTATTTTATCATAATCAAACCATTTCGTATATCTGTTTTCGGGAATATTTTGTTGTTTTTTGCAAAAAACAGCGTCATTTTCCAGTAAAGTAAAAGAATAAGTTCCTTCACCGGGCACGAAGATCTCCGTCGGCGGTTCGATCGCATACTCCTTCCGTATCGCAGTATCATCGTCTCCCGTTATTGCGGTTTCGATGTTTTCTCCCGACTTCCTGTACAGAAACAGTCTGTCATATTCTTTATACGCTCTGATACCATAAGGAAGAGACAATTCTTTACTGCCGTTTTGCGCCGCCAGATTTACAAGGTCCGCAATATGCTGTCCGGTAATATCTTTTCGATACGGCGTGAGTCTCTCCATACATCTGAGAAACACTCTCTTATACATGGCAGGATCTTCCGTCAGAAGCGCTGTTCCATGTATACGCAGACTCACAGGCATGTCAATCCGATCCGTTTCCACAGGTTGTTTCTTCTCCGTCTGCGGATACTCCGGCATAATTTCCTCTACATATGTCTCATAGAGCCTCTCCGTCTGTTTTGACAGATAACTTTCTGTTTCCGACAAAATATCTGCCAGTTCTCCCATATGCGCCACCGACCCGGAACAAATCTCCCGTTCTGCATAAGGCAGGATATGATGCCGTATCCTGTTACGGGTATACGCATCCTCTTCATTGGTACTGTCCCTACAGTAATCCAATCCCTGTGCAGCAAGATACTGCTCTATCTGTGTCCGCTCCAGACATAACAGCGGACGAATTACCGACTCCCTGACAGGCCGGATAGAACTAAGCCCCTTGATCCCGCTTCCCCTAAACAGATGAAACAGCATCGTCTCCGCCCGGTCATCAGCATTATGTGCAACGGCAACTCTGCAGCGCTGCATCCCCTGCTGCGTCCCGGCAAGCACTTCCTCAAAAGCTTTATAACGTATCTGTCTACCCGCTTCTTCCGCCGATATTCCATGCGCCGCGGCATAATCGTTCATATCTGCCCTGTGCAGATAGAAGGGTACATTAAGCGTTTCGCATAGCCGTCGTACATACGCTGCATCCTGCGCCGACTCCGCACGAACACCATGATCTACATGTACTGCAAGAAGTCTATAAGGTATCTGTCCTGATAACCGCCACAGGATATGCAGCAGACAGACGGAATCCGCACCGCCCGACACGCCGACTGCCACCACATCACCCGCCTTGATCATCTGATGTTTGTCTATGAAATTGACCACCTTATTATACGTAATATCCGTCATTGTACTTCCACGCTCATCAGGCAGCTTTCCTGACATGATGATTCCCTTATCTTCCATGTTATAACCATATGTTTAACCAATACCTGCTTTTGACATTCTCTGTAACTGTTCAGAACCCTGTTCTTTACAGCTACGAAGATGCACAGAAATTATGAATTGCAATCATCTGTCTGATCCCAGATCCCGACCACCAGCACCGTGATATCATCCCTGATCCGGCCCTTACTCTGTTTCAGACAGTACGTCAGTATTTGATTCGCGATCTCATTGGGATTGGAAAACTCCGTCTTGCCGATAATCTCCGGCAGCACTTCCTCTCCGATTCCCTGAGAAAGCGCGTCCATTACACCGTCAGACAACATGATCACATAGTCGCCGTTTTGCAGCGTCCGGCACAGTGTCTCCGGCTCCAACTGTCCGAAAACTCCCAGCGGAAAATTCTGCGTCGAAAGCCTGTCCACCAGCCGCCCACGCTTAATATACGTACATGCGGCTCCGACTTTAATAAACTCACACTCTCCTGTATACAGATTCATATCGCACAGGTCAAGTGTAGACATGTTTTCTTCCTGCCCTGCTGCCGCCAGCGCTCCATTAATCATCTGTATTGCGGCTTCCTTACGAAATCCCGCTTCCAACAGCCGCTCCATCAGTTCAATCACCCGCTCTGATCCGCTGCATGCCTTCTCGCCGGAACCCATACCGTCCGACAGGATTGTCACCATTCTACCGTCCTCCGCCTCGTAGAAAGAATAATTGTCTCCCGATATATGTTCCGTTTCCTTAACCGCTTTCGCTACTCCCGTCAGTAGATGATAAGCCGGCTCTTCGAGGAAATAATATGTGCTCCACTCAGGAGTCAGATATAACGGTGCGTTTTTCGCTGCGCGGAGTCTTGTATTCATTGCAACTGATATAAAATCCGCTACATCCTCTACCGATATATGCTCTTTCTCTCCCATCCTTATATATTTCTCGGATGCAGTCTTCATGGTCAGGCTGAGTTCGGTATGGCCATCCTCGTGTTCCAATTTAAAGAAATTTTTAAGGTGTATCCCTGATTCCCGAAGCAGCTTCGCCATTTGTCGATATTTTCTCTCGCTCATCGGATGATACAGACAGGTTTCCTTCGCCACTTCCGCCATGATATGTGCCATCTCTTTGAGATGCTCCGCCAGAAGCCCTTGGTTTTCCTGCAGTTTGCGCTGCCACAGATAATCCCGCCTGTCCTCAGCTTGTCCGCTATCCGCGGCTTTATCATTTTCCTCTTCTTCCTCAAACAAATCCGCCAGATCCCGGAACGATTCTGCATAATTCAGGAGTCTCTGCCTGCCGTACTCCGGTATAATCGTTATCCTGTTATCATCCCTGACTTCCGCCTGTTTTCTCATGACATGCCTCCCTCATTCTCTGCACTTTCCGCCCATATTCGTAACATTTCCGCATTCCCGTTTTATACAGAACGGTTACCAATATTCAATATATGAGAGGGTTGTCCGGATTATTACCACAAAAAAACAGATTCCGGAACTTTATCCGAAACCTGCTTATTTTTCATCTTTAAATACGATTTCGCCTTCATACACAAGACCTAACTTCTCTTTCGCGATTTCTTCCACGTATTTCTTAGTCTGTGTGTACTTCTCATATTCCGCGAGCTCTTCCGCTCTTGCCTCTTCCGCTTCGATCTCCTGCATCAAGGCTTCTTCCCTTGCCATATAGGTAGCACGTTTCTCTCGAAGTTCAACACTTTTTACTGCGACCACAATCAGCATCATTAAGACAACTGTGGTAACCAAAAGCATGCCCGTCTTATTCTGGCGCTTCCTACGATATGCTGCTTTTCTTGCCATGTTGTTAATGATACCCCTCTTCCGCCGCCCCGTTAACGTTTACATAAAATTATTCTAAGGGTTTTTATGAAAACCGGCAACCGTTTTTTAATAAATTCTTTTACTTTTTTCAATTTCCCCCACACGAATCGAACAAACCTTCGAAGCGCGGAAAATAGGCATTTTAGAGGTTTTAGCACAATTTGTATGACACGAATTATGAACCACATTATCTTGTGTATTAGCGTTGACATAATGTATACAAACCGGTCTTTAATAACAATTTTATAAAAAAGCATTCCAAGTGCGGCTCCCATCACGGCAAACCATCTCAGAACACCGTTATTCTCCCTGTACAGCATATAAAACACACCGATCCCACATGCAAACCAGTACATAAGATCTTCTATGGATATTAATATACTGCCATGTCTGAACAGCTTCCTGCAGATCAGCACCCAGTCATAGGCGAATGTAATGATCAGACCCATAAGAACGGAATGTAGAAAAAAAGTAACTTCCTGCACAATGCCCTGACTCATACCCTGCGATTCCCCCAAGAGTTACTTAGTTACTTAAACAGTCTGGCGATAAATGATTCACCCTTCGCGCCGTAACCGGCATTCTCCGAATAGGTAAAACTGTCGATCCGTCCGTCTACATCCACCTCTCCTTTGTCAAGCGACAGCCTGCTTACATGCAGCTGTGTACCTCTGATCATTAACATACCCTGCTCCGTCTCTAACAGGATCTCATTGACATCAAAAGATAATACGTCATTCACACCGCTTATGGTACATGTCCTTCTGTCGGTGAGCATAAGCTTATGAGGTCTTTTATTCACATGATTCAGATCTTCCATACATTATCCTCCGGGAACTGCGGGACACGGTGGGTCGCACAGTTATGCTACTTGTTAAATGTATGCCCGATCCGGATAAAATATGCCTGACTTTTCATGTCAGATATCGGAATAGCTCTTTTGCCTCCTCTTTGCGTACGGTTTCCTGTACATCCAGAACCTCCACCTTTACTTCCTTATTACCAAAGCCGATCGTAATCGTATCTCCCACCTTGACATTCGTCGAGGCCTTGGCCGGCTTATCATTGACAAGCACCCTGCCTGCGTCACACGCCTCGTTTGCCACTGTGCGCCGCTTAATTAGGCGGGAAACCTTTAAATATTTATCCAGTCTCATAATTTTCCTCCTGTATCTATTCTCTGTATCGGTAAAACTATTTATAATAGTCAAAAAGCCTATATGCAAATGCATACAGGCTTTTATCATTCTTCATCACAAATCTCTTATGCGTTCAGCATGTCCTTCAATGCCTTGCCGGCTTTGAACTTAGGTGCCTTGGAAGCAGCGATCTTCATAACAGCGCCACTCTGCGGGTTTCTGCCTTCTCTTGCTGCTCTCTTGGAAACTTCAAAAGTACCGAAACCAACTAACTGTACCTTGCCGTCTTTCTTCAGCTCATCTGCAACAACGTCTGTAAATGCCTTTAATGCCTTTTCTGCATCTTTCTTGGATAAACCTGCCTGATCAGCCATAGCAGCAACTAATTCTGTCTTGTTCATCTTAGACTCCTCCTCTTAATGAGTTTTCATATTGATATTAGATGTTTCTCTTTTGAAACGCCTACATACATTTATATACGCTTTTCCCTTCGTTGTCAAGCAAAAAAAGGCTTTTTTACGGCGTTTTTCGGTATTTTCATAAGTTGCTATATGTTAAAATATGTTATGTAAATTGCTTCTGTCGTTTTTTGTCAATTTAAAGTTGATTCAGTAATTCCGGCTTCTCATACTGCTCGATCAAATCTTCTATTCTGTCGGTCAAAACCTGTTCCTGTGAAGTCTTAGTGATCCTTGCAATATCAGACAACCTAAGCAGCATATCCGCCATGATCTGCTCCAACTCCTTGCTGTAAGTCTCCGGCTTGCATGCCGCAAGCGCCTGCGCCGACTGTTTCAGTGCTTCCACATTCTGCTCGTATGTGTTGCCGCTCTCATAGTACTTGTCTATTTTCTTCAGAACCTTAGCTGCTCTCGTGAGTGCAGGCAGCTCCCGCGGAATCTCGCGAAGCGGAGAGTCAATCCAGCTCTTGTCCTTCTTCTCTTCCTTCTTGATCTCTTCCCAATTAGTAAGCGCTTCCTCCGGTGTATCCGCATTGTTTGTCCCAAATACATGCGGATGTCTCCGCACCATCTTGCGACTGACCGCATCGATCACGTCCTCCATCGTAAAGAGTCCCTCTTCCGATGCGATCTGTGCATGCATGACAACCTGTAGAAGCACATCTCCCAATTCTTCGCACATGTTTTCGGGATTACCTGTCTGATCGTAGATCCGGATAGATGCCAGCAGCTCAGCCGCTTCCTCCATCATACACGGTTTCAGGCTCTCATGCGTCTGCACCTTGTCCCATGGGCAGCCGTTCTCTCCCCGCAACGTTCTGATAATCTCCAATAAATCTTCATAGCTATATCTCTTAGTCATTCTGTTCCTCTGAGCCTGCCCCATCCGATGTTCCCGGTTCTTTCTCTGATCCGGATTCTTCCGGTGTTTCGGGTTCCTTCGTGTTTTCCTCGTCCGTTATCACTTCGTCAATAGGATTGGGAACCTTAATGGGATTATTTCCACTCACAGTCCCTACAACATCCAGATCCGGCTCCTTATCCTCTCTTGTAGAATTCTCGGACTTGGAATTATTCTTATTGCCGCTGACAGAATTACCTTCCTTTTCCAGATCCGTGAAGGAATAAGTGATATCTTCTCCGTCATTATACAGATATATGGTATAACTCTTTGTTTTATATCCGCTCTTACGAAGCGTAACAGTATGACTGCCCGTCACTTTCTTGAAGCTGACCGGTGAGATACCCCTGTAATTGCCGTCCACATATACCTCTACATTCTTCGGCGCGTCAATATATACTTTATTTCCGCTGGTAGAATTCAAAGTATTGTCGCTGACAGAAGAATTATCATCCTTTTCGGGTTTCTTGTCCTCCGTACTGTTCTGACTGATCGAAGAGTTATCGTCTTTCTTCTTCTCCTCTAGTTTAAAAGAGATCTTGGCATATTCCGAACCAACCTGAATATATTTCCTCAGGGAATCGTACCCCTCCGCTTCTAAATAAATCTGGTGAATACCATAAGTAAGCTCTACCGGATTGCTGATGTCCACTGTCCGGTTATCTATCTTAACCTTGGCGGTATCCGGCGTGACAGACAACACAATTCTTCCGGTCTTATCCTGCGGAACCTCCAGATCGCCCACATCCAGTACAACTTCCTTATCTCTCTCCACAATGATATCCTTGGTACAGCTTGCACCATTATTTGACAAGAATACCTGATAACTTCCCTCCGGCACTACTAACAGCATATCCTCCGTAATCTCTCTGATTACGGTATTACCCACTTCAATCCATCCGCCGATCAGCGCCTGATCATTCTTCAGCCGCAGATATCCGTGCCCTTTTTCTACATTGATACTGTAGATCTTATGATCGATTCCACGAATCGAAAGCAGATCCTGCGTCACAATATCCATGACTTCCGTACGTTTACCGTCAGAAAGTACAACCACGTCCTCCGGCAGAGAATAGGTATTGGGGCCTATGCTTGCTGTTTTGTTGATACCGCCCAGATCATAGTTCTCCACATTATCATATACCCAGGCTTTCGGAGATAACTGAATGCTGGCAAGCTGTCTTTTTCCTTTCAGGAAATTGACATCTACCACATCCCCCGCCCTAACCTGGGAGATCGTCATCGGTCCGTTGTATTTATCCTTCACATAGGTTGTGCCGTCATAATACAATGTATATTGTCTTCCCGCATCCATGTTCATGAGCGTGACACTGTTGTTCTGCTGATCAACGGACATGACTACCGCCGTATCCGCCGAATCATAGCTGCCTACCGTACTGACTGTAAAGCCGGTATCAACCACTTTACCTGCCTTATCCTTAGCCATGCCTATACTGCTCGCCTGTGAAGTACAGCCGGTGATCAGCAATGCCAATACAACAATGACTGCTGCTGCCTGTGAAATTCTTCCGTGCATTCTACGACCTTATCCTTTCCATTCCGCTGCCGCCTCTTTAAGACGGTGCGGCATTTTGCTCACAGTTTGAATATACTCTCCAGGAAAAGCTGTTTCTCCCTCTCCTGCGCGAAGAGCTTCTCTATCTTTTCCATATTTCTCATAGGAATCCATGCTTTACCGCTGTTATAATAGAAATTTACAATTTTCCAGAATTTCTCTGGATACGCCAGACGATAGTATAGCTGTTTATAATCCCTGTTCGTCAGATTCCTCTCTCTATTATAACTCTCTAACAGCATATTACCAAGTGTCTGCGACCAGTTATTTTTTTCCAAGATCTTACGCAGGAACAGATTCAGATCCCGTACCGGATAATCCCGCACGCATTTCTCGAAATTAAGCAGCACGATTCCTTCCTGCGTCTGCATAATATTATGATACTGATAGTCGCCGTGACACACAATAGGAAATTCGTAAGAATCTTCCTCATAGGCATAATAACGCAATTCATCGGTAATTTGCAAGGCATTATTCATGAAATAATCATAATGCTTCATTAAATAAATCTCAAAATCCGTTTTTTGACTTTTTTCGCGCAGAAATTTTCGGACTTTCTTTAATTCCCGATTATGCTTCTCATACTCTTGTTCAATTCGGAATACCGCCTGCTCTCTCAGCTCATTATAAGCCGAAAGATTTGAGATATTATGCAGTTTCGCCAGTGTGGAAACCGCCTGCCGGCATTCTTCTGCGTCCCGATGATTGCATTCCCGTCCTTCATAATAGGTCTTAACTATATACGGCACCCTGTCCTGATCGAAGACAATCATTTCATCCTCTCTCGTACGCAGGATAGATTCCGCCTGTACGATGCCGCTTTCATTAATATGTTTTAACAGCAAATCCTGGAATAACACTTTATCAGCAGGCCCACAATATTCTTTTAAGATAAGCAATCCATGATCCGAATCGCACAGAATAGCGCCCCGTCCCTTCCAGGTACGATTCACCTCTATTTCATAATGATCTAATAAACTGACTGCTCTGTCATTCACACGAATACCCCCCGCTTTGTCGTCTATCCTATCTTATGAGAAGCAGTGGGAAAGTATGAAAATTTATCTTTTTTCTTTACAAATTCGTAGTAATTCCTCCCGCGTATTACGTGCCGGCTCCTCCAGCACAATATCCAGAAGATCGTTTAATATCACACCGATCTG
The DNA here is from genome assembly GCA_947178115.1 of uncultured Lachnospiraceae bacterium. Lineage (GTDB taxonomy): Bacteria > Bacillota > Clostridia > Lachnospirales > Lachnospiraceae > UBA3282. The sequence continues at coordinate 1,203 of CAMWXF010000023.1, read as the reverse complement.
CCTTCCTGCGGGAATCCCGAGCGCAATCAGATCGCTGCCTGTGACCGCCAGATCCTTCAGGTTTAGACATTCTTTCCTTCGGCAGATCCCTTCATAGATTTCCTTCTTATATGTAAGCTTCTGCAGTTTCTCTTCCCGCAGGTAATCACTCTGCGCAAGGACATCCGCATATTGTATGGCAAACAGCATGGTAAAGATTTCTTCTCCCATCCGGTTCACTGCCCGTCTGACTCCGCTTGGTGTAAGCCCGACCTCCTGATCATGATAGAGCACGATCTTCGATACCTTATCAATCGTATCATTATCAAATTTAAGGCGGCGCAAAATCTGCTTTGTCATTTTCTCACCCATCTCGGCATGCCCTTTGTTATGGGTAATTCCCTCATCATCGGTGGAAAGCGTCTGTGGTTTAGCGATATCGTGAAAAAGCATACCAAGCCGCAACACCTTATCCGATGCAGTCTCCTGCATGGAATGTAATATATGTTCTCCGACATTATAACAGTGATGCGGATTATTCTGGTTCGTCTCCATACAGATGTCAAATTCCGGCAGAATATGCTTTGTGATCCCTGTCTCGTAAGCGGTACGCAAATAATCCGGATGCGGCGATGTCACCAATTTAACCAATTCCGCCTGTATCCGCTCCGCACTGATCTTTTTTAAATTGGAAGCAAGCCTGCGAATCGCCTGTTTCGTGTTCCCTTCAATCTCATATCCCAGCTGTGCCGAGAAGCGGACTGCCCGCAGCATACGCAGTGCATCTTCCGTGAAGCGTTCCTCCGCATTGCCCACGCAGCGAATAATGCCTTGTTCTATATCCGCCAGACCGCCGAAAATATCCACCAGACCTGTCCGCTCATTGTACGCCATGGCATTGACGGTAAAGTCCCGTCTCTTCAAGTCTTCCTCCAGACTTGCGGTAAAAGTGACCTCCTTCGGATGCCTGCTGTCCTCATAGATTCCGTCAATGCGGTAGGTGGTTACCTCAAAACCTTCCTTATCCAGCATAACTGTCACCGTACCGTGTTTAATACCGGTATCGATCGTTCTGGCAAAAAGGCGCTTTGTCTCTTCCGGTTTTGCCGAAGTGGTAATGTCCCAGTCGTTGGGTTCTCTGCCGAGTATAGAATCCCGGACGCAGCCGCCGACGGCATATGCCTCATAGCCTGCTGCCTCCAATATTTCTATAATCTTATGTAC
>CAMWXF010000022.1 GCA_947178115.1 uncultured Lachnospiraceae bacterium | reverse complement strand
ACGGAATTGCGTTTAGCGGGAAAAACGTTTCGGTTGAAATCAGCAACCATCATGAAATATAGGGAGTACAAAACCAATGGACAACCACACACAACAAAATTTTTCAGAAAACATGCTGCAATATTTAAATGACAGCCCTACCGCGTATCACGCCGTAGAGAACGCAGCGGAAATGCTTAGGAATCATGATTTTCAGGAACTGAAAGAAACGGAAAAGTGGTCTCTGCATGCGGGCGGCAAGTATTTTGTCATAAACAATCATTCATGTATCATTGCTTTTACAGTGGGAGACGGAGATTTGGCCAAAGAGGGATTTCGGATCATTGGTGCCCACACCGATTCCCCCGCCCTGAAAATTAAGCCGGGAGCCTGTATGGTCACACCGGATGGATATGTGAAGCTGAATGTGGAAGTTTATGGCGGCACCATTCTAAGTACATGGTTTGATCGCCCTCTTGCCATGGCAGGACGGGTGATCGTGAAGCAGGACGGCGGATTGACGGAGCGTCTCGTTAAGATTGACAAACCTGTGTGCATGATTCCCAATCTCTGCATTCACTTTAACAGAGACTGCAATACAAATTGCAGTTATAATAAACAGACGGATATCCTTCCGTTGCTGTCCATGAAAGAGGAGGGAATGGAGAAAGGCGATTATCTGTTTGAGCTGATTCAGAAGGAAACAGGTATAGAGAAGGCCGATATTCTGGACTATGAATTATTTTTGTACGAATATCAGAAGGGAATCTTCATGGGACCAAATGAAGAATTTATCTCTGCTTCCCGAATCGATAATCTGTGTATGGTTTATGCCGGACTGTCAGCGTTGCTGGAATCTGAAGAAGATGGAAAGAGATGTAAAGTGTTTGCCGCTTTTGATCACGAGGAGGTGGGAAGCGCCTCTGCGCAGGGAGCTCATTCCGGTTTCCTGCCGCATACATTGGAGCGGATCAGCAAAAATCTCGGATTGACGGACGACGCTTGTTTTCAGGCGATAGCGAATTCGACATCGATCTCTGCGGACACAGCCCATGCGGTCCACCCGAATTACAGTGATAAGCATGATCCGGAGAGTCGTCCGGTACCGGGCGGTGGTCCGGTGATCAAATACTCTGCGTCACAGCGGTACAGTACCAATGCATTCAGTGCTGCATATTTTATGGAAGCCTGCAGACGGGCGCAGGTCCCGTATCAGAAGTATGTCAACAGAAATGATATCGTCGGCGGCTCTACGATCGGGCCGGCGTTATCCAGTCTGACCACGATCCCTACGGTAGACATCGGAACCCCTGTGCTTGCAATGCATTCGATCCGGGAATTCGGGGCTGTGGCGGACAATTTCTATACGAAAGAAGCGTTTCGTGCGTATTATGAGGATGAGGAATCTTAAAAGATATTCTTTGGGGAGATTCCTCTCCGGGAAGGGAGAGCACACAACATGGAGAAACGAAAGGTGAAAAGAGGGGTGACGGCGCTTCTTATGGTAAGCATTATCCTCATCCCCATGGGAATCGGATACATAATAGTAGGGGCACTTGCGGGAAACTTCAAAGTAGACGGAGATGTCGATTATTTCCGTTTTATATTCTGTGCAACAGGCGCGGCGCTCTTGATTGTAGGAGTGATATGTCTGTGCATGGATATCCGTAAAAGAATCGTGGGCAACAGGCTGATCAATTCGGGACAGTATATTACGGCGGAGATTTCGGATATTGTTATGAATCATGCCGTCCGAGTAAACGGCAGACATCCCTATGTCATAGTATGCAGATATCAGGATATGTACGGCAATATCCATACATTTAGAAGCAGGGGCCTGTATTTCGATCCGGAGCCGTTTTTGCGGGACCGGATGGTAAGGGTCTATGTGGACGGTGAGAATTTCAAAAATTATTATGTAGATATTGACGCGGTACTGCCGGAAGTTATTCAGCATTAGGCGGATAAAAATGTCCGCGATCTGTGCAGGCAGTCCGGAAAAGCTGATATTAATTTTTGAGAGCCATGATACAAGAAATGGCAAATAGTTACGAAAAAATACGAAAATCTTGTTAAAATTAGTTAAAATACCATATTTCCATAGATGATATACTTTGATACAATATTCCATGTAGTGTGTAACTGTAAAAATAGTGTTATGGCAAACACTTATTTTTACGAAGGATTATGAGGGATCAAGAGGGATATGGTCTATCAACTAACTTTAGGAGGAAATGAGTAAATGGGAAATTTGGAAAACGCAGCAGCAGGTCTTAAGAAAATGTTTATCGCATCGGTTGGCGCCGTTGTTTGTGCGGTACTGGCAATCATTCCGATCGTGAACATTCTCGCAGGAATCGCATTATTGGTCTTTTCAATTCTCAGTATGGTAGGATTGTACGGAGCAGGTAAGGATATCGAGGGATGCAAGAAGGCATTCACCCTTACGATTGTAAACATTGTTGTAAGTGCTGTCGGTGCATTTTTAAAGAACGGATTTTTGGGTGTGATCGTTTCGATCGTGGGCTATGTGCTTAGCTTCTTAGTAGTGTATCTGGTGTGTACTTCCGTATCTGAGGTCATGAATCAGATCGGTGCTGCAGATGTTGCGCAGAAGGGCGAGTCAGTATGGAAGATTAATGCAGGCTGTTATGGTGTGCTGATCGTTGTTGCGATCCTTGCGAAGATTCCGGTATTGAGTGTGATCGCAGGAATTGCAGCTATTATCGTTGCGATCATATCCTTGGTTGCGTCTGTTTTGTATATGATCTTCTTAAACAAGAGCAGCAAGGCACTGAATGCATAATTGCAGGGAGTGATAAATTTTAAAGAACAGGTCTTATAAAGGGAAAATCAGGAGATTTACTGGTTTTCCCTTTTCTCAAATCAATAAAGGTTAATAAAAAATCATTTCAACTCTAAAGTCTTTCGCGAATTATCCGATACAAATACTGTAAAGAATTATTTATGCATGAAAGGAGGCATCTTCTATGCGTATTGAATCATATACACAGGTACAGCAGTTATACAACACGAAGAAGCCCACAAAATTACAGGGAAAAGCAAAATCGGGTGCTTCCGACCAGATACAGATTTCCAGTATCGGTAAGGATATCCAGACTGCAAAGAACGCAGTGGCTGCAGCGAGTGACATCAGAGAAGAACTGACGGCTCCTATCAAGGCAGGTATTGCGAACGGCACTTATCAGGTGAGCGGAGAGAGCTTTGCAGAGAGACTGATGAAGAAGTACGAAGAGATCGAAAGTCTGTAGACACAGTGAAGGAGAGCTATCGGCGTGGCGAGTTTAATGGAAGTCTTGATCGATGTTTTGGAGAAAGAGAGCCAGGAATATGAGAAACTCTTGGCTCTGTCCATGAAGAAAACTCCGGTCATTGTGTCTGAGGACTTAGAGCAGTTGGCAAAAATCACGGATGAAGAGCAGATCATAGTAAGCAGAATCAATCATCTGGATCATCAGAGAAATGAAGCTGTCAATGATATTGCGAATGTGCTTAACAAGGATGTTGAAAAATTAAAGATTGTAGATTTGATCAAAATGCTGGCGGCAAGACCGGAAGAACAGGAGAAACTGGCAATTGTGTTCGATAAACTGCAGGATAACGTGCGCAGTGTGAAACGGATCAACGAGCAGAACCGCGAACTGATTCAGGAAGCATTGGAACTGGTGCAGTTTAATATGAACGTTCTCCAGGCGATGAACAAGGCTCCGGAGACGGCGAACTATAACAAGGGCGCTTACAATACCGGTGATATGATCGGCTCAAGTTACAAAGCCTTTGATGCGAAACAATAATTGTTAAGGACGGTAGATATATATGTCATTGATGGGAAGCCTTTATACGGGCGTATCAGGATTACAAACTTCAAATAATGCGCTGAACACAACGGCGCATAACATGTCTAATATGGACACCGTGGGATATACCAGACAACAGGTAGCCCAGGCAACCAGATCGTATGTGACGATTGAGAAGAGTAACAAGACGAACTGGAAGCAGTTAGGTCTCGGTGTCAATTATTCCCGTACAAGACAGGAAAGAGATTATTTTTTGGACAAAAACTATCGCAGAGAAGCCGGACGGAATTCTTTTTATGAAGTCTCGGCTTTCACGATGGAAGAAATAGAGTATATATTAGGCGAGAGCGAATCGGGCGGATCGATCGAGGGACATGAGTTTTCAGAATCGATATCCAATTTCTGGGTAGCTGTGCAGGAGCTCAGCAAGGATCCGACCAGTTCAGTTAATCAGAATCTGTTCGTGACACGCGCTTACGAATTTGCAGAGAGAGCTTCGGCAGTGTATACCAGCTTATGCCAGTATCAGGACAACTTGAACCAGACGGTTGTCAAAGAAGTGAACAATATTAACAGCTATGCGCGGGAGATCGAGGATCTGAACAGGATGATCGTAAAGACCGAGGCGGGCGGCGTGGAGCATGCCAACGACCTGCGTGACCGGCGCAATCACCTGCTTGACGAACTGGGCAAGATGGGGAATATTTCCTACAGCGAGGATACACTGGGTTACATGACCGTGAAATTCGAAGGCATTGATCTTGTGAAAGGTTCTATGGTCAACACAGTGGAGCTGTATACAGACCCGAAGACAGGGTTTTATACTCCGTATTGGAAAATGCTGGCGCACTGCGATTATGATGCACAAGGTAATATTGTAGTGACGAAGGAAGGAATCGAAGGAGCGGAAGTATTTGATCTGACCGCGGTGGTATCTTCTGACCGGAATACGGATATCGGTTCGCTTAAGGCCATGCTTCTTGCAAGAGGCGATCACAGAGCCACATATCGCGAGCTTAAGGATATTAATACAGACGGAGAGTACCAGGAGGGCTGGTATAACAGCAATATATCCCAGTCCATCATCATGAATATACAGGCGGAATTCGATCAGCTGATCAATGCCGTGGCAACGAAGATTAACGGTATTCTGGCGGAAGAGGCGGAAAAGGCAGGACCGGCCGGTGTATCGGATTATCTTCGGGATGAGAATGGGGATCCTTATCAGTTGTTCGTGAAGAAAATTGATATCGATGACTGGACGGTTTCCAACATCATGATCAATCAGGAACTCAGACAGAACCCGGCGCTTTTGAGATTCCGTAAGGAGGAGCATTCGGAAGATAATCCGCTGACGGAGAGACTGAAGGCGGCTTTTGAGGAAAAGATCTACACTCTGAACCCTAACGTGGAGACACCGCTTTGTTTCAGAGATTACTATACGAATCTGGTAGCGCAGGTAGCCAACAGCGGCTCGGTATTCCGGGGGATTCAGGAGACACAGACGCAGACAGCGGATTCACTGTATAATGCGAGAGAACAGGTGGTCGGCGTTTCCTCTGATGAGGAGCTGACCAATATGATCAGATACCAGAACGCGTACAACGCATCCAGCCGTTATATCAACGTAATAAGCGAGATGCTGGAACATATTTTAACCACACTTGGTCGATAAGACAGAGGGAGCGAGCATATGCCATCTACATTTTTCGGATTAGAAATTGCAGCGTCGGGACTGAGGGCTTCTAACGCGGCGCTCAATACGACGGCGAATAATATCAGTAATACTCATACGGAAGGATACAGCAGACAGGAAGTGAAGCAGGAGGCGATGAATCCTCTGCGCGTGTTTGCGACATACGGCTGTGCGGGTGCAGGCGTTGACACGCTGGCGATCGAGCGGATCAGGGATCAGTTCTATGACAACAAATTCCGCGATAATGAGACGAAGCTGGGCGAGTTTGACACCAAAGCATACTACTGTAAGATGATCGAGGAGTACTTAAAGGATGACGGCAAGACCGGTTTTAAGTCTATATTCGATCAGGTTGCGGCGGCGCTTCAGGAGGTTACGAAGAATGCCAGCAGCGAGTCTTACAAGCGGGCTTTTATTTCCACGGCGAAAAGTATGGCGGATTACTTCAATAATATGTACGGTGATCTGCAGAATCTGCAGGCTGACGTGAATGATGAGATTAAGATACGTGTGGATCACATCAATTCTATCGCCCAAGATCTTGCGACGGTGAATAAGCAGATCAATGCCATCGAAATGACGGGAACCGTAGCAAATGAGCTTCGGGATAAAAGAGACGTGTTGATCGATGAATTATCTGCGATCGTGGACGTTCAGGTATCGGAGTCTCCCATCTATGATCAGCTTGGCAATGCGACCAACGCGAACAGATACATCGTGCGTATTGCGGGCGGACAGATGCTGGTGGATCAGAATGATTATAATCAGCTTGTCTGCGAGGCGCGTGCTTCGGGAGAGAAAGAACATCAGACGGATATAGACGGTCTGTATGATATCCATTGGACAAACGGCGTCGATTTCGGATTATATAATGCGTCTATGGGCGGTGAGCTTAAAGGACTGATCCAGATACGGGACGGTAATAACGGAGAATATTTCAACGGTACAACCACGGAAGTGATCTACAGCGGTAAGACTACCCGGGTGACGATCGAGACATCTGCGTCATATTTAAACAGCATGAGTAAGTGTAATCTGTCCGATACGGGCGGTATTATCAATGTAGGAGATCAGTTATATTATTACACGGATTGGACTTATGAGGGCGACGGCGTATACACATTTACGATTGACAATGTGGCCAGTGACCAGCCCCTTACAGCGGCGAAGAACTATCGGCAGGCGACCATCGGCAGTGAAGTAAACTATCAGGGTGTACCGTACTATATGGCTCAGATGAACGAGTGGATGCGCGATTTTGCCAAGGCAGTCAACGATATCTTTACGGATGGTATGACGGATGCGGAAGAGGATGCAGGTATTCTGTTCACAGGTGTTTATCCGAAGAATGACGGACAGTACACAGAGGGGCAGTTGAATGACTCTGCGATGAACGGTAAAGGATATTACTATCTGACTTCCGGAAATGTGACGATCGTGGAAGCTTTGATGAAGGATGCTTCACTGCTTGGTACCAGAGGCAAGAACGAGAAGGTAAATGTGACTGATCCCGAAGAGGTTGACGGTGTGGAACAGTGCGAGCAGGTCAGAAAAGTGATTTCCATGATGAGCGATAAGAATCAGTTCAGTTTCCGCGGAAGAGACGCGGGCGGTTTCCTGGAATGCGTACTTTCCGATGCAATGTTAAACGCTAAGAATGCGAACACTTTCTATTCCACATACTTAAGTCTGGAGACGAACATCGACAATCAGAGAACTTCCATCTCCGGCGTAGACGAGGACGAGGAAGCGGTAAGCTTGGTGAAATACCAGAACTCTTACACGCTGGCATCGAAGATGATCTCCGTGCTGACAGAAATCTATGACAGGCGGATTTTACAGACGGGCGTTTCATAATAGATATATATATAAACCGCAAACTAGGAAAAGAGGATGATGAAGCCATGAGAATGACAAATAAGATCATGCGGAACAATTCGCTGTACAACATCAATCAGAACAAGATTCTGGAAGATAAACTGACCAACCAGATGACCAATCAGAGTAAGATCGCGAGACCTTCCGACGATCCGGTCGTAGCGATCAGAGCGCTTCGCTTAAGAAGTAATGTGACAGCTCTGACACAATACTATGATAAGAACGCTGCGGATGCGGATAATTGGCTGACAGTGACGGCGGATGCGCTCACCACGATAGATGAGGTGCTGACAGATCTGTACAAACAGGCTACCGGCGCTGCTAATAAAGACTTTACGGCGGATAATCTGGAGATTGTTCTGACACAGATGAAGTCTTTGACCAAGGAATTTTATTCCAGCGGTAACGTGGATTATGCGGGACGTTACGTATTCTCCGGCTACAGAACCGACACGGCTATTACTTTCTCGGCAGAGGATATTGCGGAGATGGGCAAACATCCCGTGTCCTATGAGATTAATGAAGATTTCGGATACGACAAGATCAGCACGATCAATTATACGGACTATAATGTACTGTCTAAAAAGATCGGAACCGGGGCTACAGATGATATTGCCGGCTCCAATGACGGTATCAAAGCGGATAATACCAGCTATGAACAGGATGTTACGAACACGAAGTTGTTCCGTATGCGCCTGTCCTACAATAATATAGATAGCACGCCGGTTGATGCTGACGGTAATCCGACAGGTCCGATTCCGATCACGCTTACGGTCAACGGAACTGCGGTTGCGCTGGCTTCGTTTACAGAATATGATGATCCGGAGACCGCATATGCGGCAATTGCCAGCGGTGATGAAAAGGGAATTGCTTATATTCCCTCTACCGGTGAGCTGGTATTCAGCGAGAAATATTATCAGGATAATTATAAAGAGGGAGATAAGTTCGGGGTTACCTATAATAAGTCCGAATGGATCGAAGGCGATATTAATCCGGCACACTATTTCCGGTGTACGGAGACGCGGGATATCGGCGATGGCACAATGACAGATACCAAGCAGATTGGCTACAACTATACTTCAAGCAATCAGGATATCTATTATGATGTAGGATTCAATCAGCAGATTCAGGTGAATACACTGGCGACAGAAGTATTTACCCATGATGTCAGAAGGGATATGGACGATTTCCAGCACTGCCTGACACAGCTTCGCGATATTGAGACGAAGATCAGCGATATCGAGAAAAAGAGAGCGGAGTTTGCCGAGGACAGCGATGATTATAAGAACTGGACGAAGAAGCTGGAGGCAGCGAATAAGGCGAAGGATTATATTCGTGAGAATATCCATACCAAGTTCGAAAACCAGATTACAAATTATCAGACATATATGAATGATAACAATATCGCGATCACCAATAACGCGACGAGAGGCAGCAGATTAGAGCTGATCTCGACAAGACTCTCGAATCAGAAAGCTACCTTTAAAGATCTGCAGACTGACAATGAGGGAATCGATGTCACGCAGGTGGCAGTGGAACTGTCCGCTTCCGAATTGACATATCAGGCGGCTCTCATGGCAACCGGCAAGATCATGGAGACCAATCTGATGAATTACATTTAAAAGCGTATGCTTAAGCAAATTTACTTTTTGAAAGGTGGTTATGGGATATGCAGATTACGACAAAAGTATTTGGCGAGATTATGATAGACGATGACAAGATCATACATTTTCCGAAAGGCATTATCGGATTTCCGGATTTGACGGAGTTTACGCTCGTGCACGATGAGGAAAAGGGAACGGATTCCATCCACTGGCTCCAGTCTATTCAGGAGCCGGCGTTTGCCATGCCGGTGATGGACCCGCTTATCGTATGTCCGGACTACAATCCGGAGGCGGATGATGAACTGTTCAATGTATTGGGAGAAATTAAACCCGAGGAGCTGCTTGTACTGGTTACGGTTACGGTTCCGAAAGACCTGACACAGATGTCAGTAAATCTCAAAGGACCCATCGTCATCAATGCTGCTGAGAAGAGGGCTTTACAGATCATTGTAGAAGGCGATGAGTATAAGGTGAAGTTTCCGATCTATGATATCTTAAACAAGAAGAAAGCAGGTGAGTAAATGTTAGCTTTATCCAGAAAAAAGAATGAAGCGCTGGTGATCAATAATAATGTTGAGATCACGGTACTCGAAATAAAAGGCGAGCAGGTAAAGCTGGGCATTAGCGCGCCGAGAGAGGTACCCGTATATCGTAAGGAAGTATATGTACAGATTCAGGATTCCAACAAGGAAGCTGTCAATGTGGACGGCATGGAAGCACTGAAAAATCTGCTGGGGTAAAAGAATTTCGCCAAAATCCTAAATATTTCTGTTTTTTCTCCGATATAAGTTGTAAGAGATTACGTCTGTTTTGTTTTGTATAAAATAGCGTATTCGTAAGACGATTCTGGTAAATTCAAAAAAATCACATGGAGGTGATCGGCAATGGCAATCGAACCATTAAACAGTGCCATGACTTATCAGGCACAGGCGGTTGTGAAACCGCAGACAGTAACACCGGTGAACACGGAAGTTCCTGAAGCTGGACAGACAATTAATGTTGATGCAACGACGGCAGCTGTAACTAAGATTCAGGCTGAGGATGAGCAGAGCGGCAGCGATGGCAACGGAAGTCCGCAGCAACAGCAGCAACAGGCTGCAGGAAATAAACAGCAGCCGGTAATGAACAAGCAGGAAACGCCCGAGCAGTTGAAGAAGATGATCGCAGAGATGAATAAGAAGATCAACAAGAGCAACGAAGAGGCGGTTTTCGGCGTTCATGAAGAGACGAACAGAATTATGATTAAGATTCAGGATAAGGATACGAAGGAAGTCATTAAAGAATTTCCGCCGGAGAAGACGCTTGATATGATCGCGAAACTCTGGGAGATGGCAGGTATCCTTGTTGACGAGAGATTATAAGTAGTATGACAGGAGGGAATGAAAATGGCTATTAGGATTACAGGTATGTATTCCGGTCTTGATACGGAGAGTATCATTGACCAGCTTGCTTCCGCACAGAGCCTTAAGAAGAATAAACTCGTGAAGGCTCAGACAAAGCTCAGCTGGAAGCAGGATGCGTGGAAAGCATTAAATACCAAGATCTACAGTTTTTATACCAACGTATTGGATAACATGCGTTTTCAAGGTTCGTACATGAAGAAGAAAACGACGGTGTCCAATACGAATGCAGTCAGTGTTGTTACCAGTACGGAGGCACCCAACAGTGTACAGACGATGGAGATCAGCAAGCTGGCAAGACAGGGATATCTGACCAGCGCACGCGTTTCCGCAGAGGGAGGCAAAGAATATACTGCGACTTCTAAATTATCAGATATGGGCTTTACCGGTGAGGGATCATTCCGCGTGAAGGTCGGCAATAAGACAACGGATATTACCTTGAAGGAAGATATGAAGATCTCCGACGTGGTAAGACAGTTTGAATCCGCAGGTCTGACAGCCAGCTTTGATGCCAAGAACCAGAGATTCTATTTAAGTGCAAAGGAATCGGGTGCAGCGGCGGATTTCACAATTACAAGTAATGACGCAGGCGGTCAGGCAGTACTGTCTAAACTGGGACTCATAACGGCTTATAATAAAGACAGCAATGAGTATAAAGAGTATGCGAAATGGGCGGATTATGCTAATAACCAAACCGCACGCGATGAGGCAAAGGCGGATGAAGTAGCTAAGCTGATTGCAGCCAAGAAGGCAAGTACCGACAGCCTTCTCAAGTCCAATGAGGATCTCGAGAAACGGTTAGAAGACTTAAAGGAGGCAATGATTGATCCTGACTATACGCTTGACTATGATGACAGCAAGACACGGCAGGAGAACGCCGATACATTAAAAGCACAGGCTGAGGCCTTGTATGAGGAATTATACGGACCGGAAGTCGATAAGCTGGATGATGAAGGACATATTGTTTATAAAAAGGATGCACAGGGTAACAATCTTCTGGATGATGACAACAAGCCGATTCCGGAGAAGGAGAGAAGAGGCGGTCTGAAGGCAATCGTGGATGAGAAGCAGAAGGCTCTTACCGAGGCACAGCAGAAATTGGAAGACGCTAGGAAATCCGATAATGCAGACGATGTTCGGCAGGCTGAGGATGACGTAGTGAAGGCTAGTCAGGAGCTTACGACAGCACAGAGTGATTTTAATAAGAAGAATGGACATTACAGCTTCGTGCAGGGTGCATCCAATATCCAGAATGCACTGGTAGAGAATGATAAGAAGATTGCGGATAATCAGACATACTATACAGTAGATGCAAACGGCGATCCGGTGTTGGATGCCGATAAGAAGCTACAGGCGACATCGAGAGCTACTCAGGAGATTGATGATTATTTTACGACTAAGATAGCAGCGGCACAGCAGTATATAGCTGATGCAAACGCTTATCTGAGTCAATCTCCCGCAGATCAGGAAGCACAGGCTTCACAGTATGCAACCAAGGTTGATGGTCGTGACGCAGAGATTTATCTGAATAATGTAAAATATACAAACAGCAAGAATACCTTTGAGATCAATGGTCTGACCATTACGGCACAGCAGGAGACAGCTCCCGGTGAGACGATTACTTTAACGACCGCAGAGGATACCGATGGTATCTACGATATGATCAAGAATTTCTTTACAGAGTATAAC
>CAMWXF010000021.1 GCA_947178115.1 uncultured Lachnospiraceae bacterium | reverse complement strand
AGATAGACCAGCGGCAGAGAAGCATTTGCAGACAGCAGCAGCCGGTATTGCGAACCGTTATTTTTGATTGTCAGCATAAGCTCATCGCTTTCCGGCTGTGCGATCTTATAGATTCGTCCGCCGAGAAGCGTATCATGCAGTTCCTTTGTAATATTTGCAATCGTGATTCCGTCAAAAGCCATGATTTTATTTCCTTACTATATTAATAGAATGTTTTCGTTTCTTCTATCCACGCCCCAGCCAATAGGCAGGCAACAATTTTAGTGAACGTATAAATAGTAACTTCAATGTTACTTTCTACACCTATGCCACAACCTAAGCTCAGAGAGGAGATAATATCTGAAGGAACCCCTTAAAAAGCGTCGGCACTTGACGAGGTATTTTACGAGTCTAGTGTCCGCTACGCTTTTTACGGAGCGAGAGCGCGGTGACGCAGATATTATCTCCTCTCTGAGCGACCGGTTTTCCAATGTATGAATAGCAATTCTCATTTTACACCACGCTCATATACTTTTCAACTTTCTTGACTACTTCCCACAATTATTCTATAATTAAATCTGTACGCACAGATATACAATGAAGGCGGCAGCAGAGCGGACAGCTTGGCTGTGGCGGAAAGGCCAGTATACGATTATGATAAAGAGCATGACCGGTTTCGGCAGATATGAGGTTGCCAAAGGAGCGCGTAAGATCAGTGTGGAGATGAAATCCGTCAACCACAGATATCTTGACGTGAGTATTAAGATGCCTAAGAAGCTGAACTTCTTTGAAGCGGCGATACGAAGCGAGTTAAAGAATTATATTCAGAGAGGTAAAGTGGATATTTTTATCACTTATGAAGATCTCACAGAGTCTAATGTATGCGTGAAGTATAATAAGGAGCTGGCGGCAGAATACATGGGCTATCTGACACAGATGGCGGAAGATTTTGCGCTGGATAACGATATCCGTGTCTCTACGCTTTCCAGATATCCGGAAGTGTTCAGCATGGAGGAGCAGACGGTTGACGAAGAGGAGTTGTGGCAGCTTTTAAGCGAGGCCATCAAGGGTGCGGCGGAAGGATTTGTGGAGACCCGGATCAAGGAGGGCGAAAACCTCAAAAACGATCTGGTGGAGAAGCTGGACGGCATGCTCACCCACGTGGATTATATTACGGAACGTTCACCGCAGATCATTGCGGAGTACCGGCAGAAACTGGAAGAGAAAGTGAAAGAGCTGATCGAGGATGTGAAAGTAGACGAAAGCCGGCTGCTTATGGAAGTCACGATCTTTGCGGATAAGGTGTGCGTGGATGAAGAACTGGTGCGCCTTAGAAGTCATATAGAGACCACCAGAGAAAATCTCGTTCAGGGCGGCAGCATCGGGCGCAAACTTGACTTTATTGCACAGGAGATGAATCGGGAGGCAAATACGATTTTGTCTAAAGCCAACGATTTAGAGATATCCAACCGTGCTATTGAGTTAAAGACGGAGATCGAGAAGGTGCGGGAGCAGATTCAGAATATTGAGTAGAGAGAGGAACCGGATATGGGCAGGCTGATCCACATAGGCTTTGGCAATGTTGTAAATACGGGCAAGATCATCGCCATTGTAAGTCCCGATTCCGCACCTATCAAGCGTATGGTGCAGAAGGCGAAGGAATCCGGCATGGCAATTGACGCGACACAGGGACGTAAGACAAAAGCGGTGTTGGTGATGGAGAACAGTCAGATCGTGTTATCGGCGCTGCTTCCGGAAACCATATCGGGCAGAGCACAGGCAGAAAGCGGGGAGACAGATGAAACGTAAGGGCATATTGATCGTTGTTTCCGGATTTTCGGGAGCGGGCAAGGGCACTTTGGTAAAGAAACTGATAGAAGAGTATGAGGGCTACGCATTATCCATTTCGGCCACGACCAGACAACCCAGACCGGGTGAAGAGGACGGCAGGGAATACTTTTTCCTGCAAAAGGAACAATTCGAGCGTAAGATTGCTGAGAACGGGCTGATTGAATATGCCTGTTATTGTGAAAACTATTACGGTACGCCGCGGGAATATGTAGAACAGCAGCTTGCGGACGGCAAGGATGTGATTCTGGAGATTGAGATCCAGGGTGCACTTAAGATCAAGAAGCAGTACGAGGACGCATTACTTCTCTTCGTCATGCCGCCGAGCGCAGAGGAGCTCAGGCGCAGGCTGGAAGGCAGAGGCACTGAGACGAAAGAAGTGATTGACAAGCGGATGCGCCGCGCCGCAGAGGAGGCGGAGGGGATCGAAGCGTACGATTACATTGTGATCAACGATGATCTGGATATCTGTGTCAGACAGCTTCATGAAATCATAACGGCAGCTCATAACACTCCCGAAAGAAATAAGGAGTTTATAGAAAATATCAGAACAGAATTGGAAGGAGAAAAATAATGTTACATCCATCTTATGCAGACCTGATTAAGGTCGTAAACAGTCAGGTAGAGGAAGGGGAAGATCCTGTAGTAAGCAGCAGATATTCCATCGTAATGGCTACGTCCAAGCGGGCGAGACAGATCATTGCAGGAGATGAAGGTCTGGTGGACTGCAAAGGCAAGAAACCGCTCTCTGTTGCTGTAGAGGAATTGAATCAGGGCAAGGTGAAAATCACAAGTGAAGAAGATTCCGACGAAGAGTAATAAAAAAGTATTGTTCATATCCTTAGGGTGCGACAAGAATCTGGTGGATTCCGAGATGATGCTGGGAATGCTCGCCGAAGGCGGTTATGAATTTACCGATGATGAACGGGAAGCGGATATTGTGGTGGTCAACACCTGCTGTTTCATTAATGATGCCAAAGAAGAGAGTATCAACACGATCCTCGAGATGGCGGAACTCAAGAAAACAGGTGATATTGAGATCCTGCTGGTAACCGGCTGTCTGGCCCAGCGCTATCGGGAAGAGATTCAGATAGAGATTCCGGAAGTGGATGCGATCCTCGGCACGATGGCGATCGATGAAGTGGTGAAGGCACTGGACGAAGTGTCCCATGGCATTAGGGAGAATCATTATAAGAGCCTGGATGAGAAACCGCTGACCGGCGTGGAAAGGATGGTAACCACCGGAGGACATTACGCTTACCTGAAGATTGCGGAAGGGTGTGACAAGCACTGCACCTACTGCATCATTCCGAAGGTACGGGGGTGTTACCGCAGCGTGCCGATGGAGAGTCTGGTGCAGGAAGCGCGTAAGCTGGCTGAGAGAGGTGTGAAAGAACTGATTCTCGTGGCGCAGGAGACGACGCTCTACGGTTTGGATATCTACGGACATAAGGCTTTGCCGGAGCTTCTGCACAAGCTTTGTGAGATAAGCGGTATTTACTGGGTCAGAATCCTCTACTGTTATCCGGAGGAGATCGATGATGAGCTGATCCGTACCATTCGGGAGGAAAAGAAGGTCTGTCATTATCTGGATCTGCCGATCCAACATGCTTCCGACAGCATATTAAAAAGAATGGGACGCAGAACCGACAGGCAGCAGCTGCAGGATGTCATAGCAAAACTGCGGCGGGAGATTCCTGATATCTGTCTGCGGACGACGCTGATTACCGGATTTCCGGGAGAAACAGAAGAAGACCATGAGGAGGTCATGGAGTTCATTGATCGGATGGAATTCGACAGACTGGGAGTCTTCACTTACTCTCAGGAAGAAGATACTCCTGCGGCGATCATGGATGACCAGATACCGGAGGAAATCAAGCAGGAGAGACAGGCGCAGCTTATGGAGCTGCAGCAGGAAATCGCCTTTGAGGCCGCGGAGAATATGGTCGGTAAAGTGGTCACAGCCATGATCGAGGGAAAGATTGCGGATGAGAACGCATATGTGGCGCGGACCTATAAAGATGCCCCTAACGTGGATGGCTATCTCTTCGTGAATACAGCCAGAGAGCTGATGACGGGAGATTTTGTCAGGGCACGGATAACGGCGTCCAATGAATATGATTTGATTGGAGAATTAGAAGATGAATTTACCCAATAAATTGACGATGTTTCGGGTGATATTGATCCCGTTTTTTGTAGTATTCTTGTTGGTTGACATAACAACATACGATAAATGGATTGCACTAGCTATTTTCATCGTGGCGAGTCTGACAGACCTGCTGGATGGCAAGATTGCCAGAAAATATAATCTGGTGACGAATTTCGGCAAGTTCATGGATCCGCTGGCCGATAAACTGCTTGTGTGTTCCGCATTGATCTGTCTGGTATCGCTTGGGAAGATAGCGGCGTGGATGGTTATTGTTATCATAGCAAGAGAGTTCATTATCAGCGGTTTCAGGTTGATCGCATCGGACAACGGCGTAGTGATCGCGGCAAGCTACTGGGGAAAGTTTAAGACAACGTTTCAGATGGTTATGATTTGCCTTATGATTGCGGATATCCCGCAGATCAGTCTGGTTACGGATATCGTGATGTGGGCGGCAGTCATCCTGACAGTTGTTTCTCTGGTTGATTATCTGGTGAAGAATAAAGATGTGATGAAAGATACAAAGTAGACAGTGTGAGAGTTTCTGTATCTGTGTGGAAGCATCGCAGATATAGCGGCTGTGTCGCTGTGAATTGACAGACAGTGTACAGATGGCAGTAATGCTTCAGAATGGATGAGAATATGGTTGTAGAATTGATTTCGGTTGGAACGGAAATTCTCTTAGGCAATATCGTGAACACCAATGCGGCATATTTGGCTGAGAAATGTGCCGGTCTGGGGCTTTCCTGCTATTATCAGGATGTGGTCGGTGATAATGAACACCGGCTGTACGACACGATCAAGACAGCGCTGTCCAGAGCCGACATATTGCTTTTGTCGGGCGGATTAGGACCGACGCAGGACGATTTGACGAAGGAAGTTGCTGCGAAAGTGCTGGGGAAACCTCTGTATCTGCATGAGCCGAGCAAGGCTGCCATTCAGGAGTTTTTTGAAAAAAGAGGCATGGAGATCACGGATAATAACTGGAAGCAGGCGATGGTGCCTGAAGGGTGTACCGTGGTAGATAATCCAAACGGTACGGCACCGGGCATTATTATGGCAGAGAAAGGCAAGCACGTGATTATGATGCCGGGACCGCCGAACGAGATGATTCCGATGTTTGAGACATCTATTATGCCATATTTAAGCGGTTTGCAGTCCTGCGTCATCTTTTCCCAGACTGTCAAAGTATGCGGTGTGGGAGAGAGCAAGGTTGAGACGATGGTGCAGGATCTGATCGATCAGCAGACCAATCCGACGATAGCGACTTATGCCAAGACGGGTGAAGTGCATCTGCGCGTGACGGCAAGAGCCGAGGATGAGAAGGCGGCCAGAAAACTGGTTAAGCCGATGGTGAAGGAATTAAAAGGACGGTTTGGCAATCATATCTATACGACAGATGATGATGTAACGCTGGAGAAGGCAGTGGTGGACCTGCTGCTGGCCAACGGGCTGTCGATCAGCACGGTGGAGTCCTGTACGGGAGGTCTGCTGGCGGCGAGACTGATCAATGTGCCGGGTGTGTCGGAAGTGTATAAGTCCGGATATATCACTTACTCTAATAAGGCGAAGCGCAGGCTGCTTGGAATTAAAAAGAACCTTCTGATGAAACACGGTGCGGTCAGTGAAGAGATCGCAAGAGAGATGGCGAAGGGAGCGGCGCTCGTATCCAAAGCGGATGTGACAGTCAGCATTACCGGAATCGCCGGACCGGAAGGCGGAACGGAAGAAAAGCCGGTGGGGCTTGTATATATCGGCTGCAACGTCTGCGGACGGATCACGGTAAAAGAGTGTCATTTCAGCGGTAATCGCGCTAAGATCAGGGAGAATACGGTTTCGTCCGCATTATCTTTAATGCGGGAATGTATATTGCAGTATTACAGTGAAGTAACATTCGGCGGTAAAGACAAGTAGCTCATCGGGGATTGCGTTAAGAAAGATAAGAGGATAAGCAAATGAGTCAATCGGATCAGTTTGATAATTATTATAGCGGCAGTGATGACGGTGTGCCGGAGAGCGGTGTAAACGAGGCAACTGAGACCGGAACGGATGTGAATGAGGTAATTGAGACAGTTCCGGATGTAAGTGAGGTAATTGAGCCCGGAACGAGTCTGAATGAGACAACCGAGCCCGGAACAGATGTGGTTGAGATTGCTGAGGGCGGAACGGACATTACTCCATATAACAACAGTAATCCGTATGGCAACAGTTCGCCATATAACAACAGCAATCCGTATGGCAACAGTTCGCCATACAACAATAGTAATCCGTACGGCGGCAGTACACCATACAATAACAGTAATCTGTATGGCAATAGTGCCCCGTACAACAATGGCAATCCGTATGGCGGTAGTGCCCCATATAACAACGGTAATCCATACGGTAGCAATGCACCATACAACAACAGCAATCCGTATGGCAGCAGTACACCATATAACAACAGTAATCCCTATATCGGTTCGCAGGCACAGAACGCAAATCCATATAATGCGCAATATAATAACAATAATCAATATAATGCGAATGCCTCAAACGGCAATGGATTTTATAACGGACAGGCTGTACAGAACAATAATCCCTACGGCGGAAGTTCCTATAATGGGCAGACTGCGCAGAATAGTCAACAGAACCGTTATGGTAATCCGCCCTACGGGAATGGCAATCCGCCATATGGAAATAATCAGTACAGTCCTTATGCCGCACCGCCTAAGAAGAGTAACACCGGTCTGATCATAGGCATTGTCATAGGTATTATTGTGCTGTTTCTCATTGCTGTATTTGCGCTTGCATATAAGTTAGTGACGTATACAACAGAGAAGACTATAAAGCGTAATACTCGTGAAGAATATAATTTCGATTACGACGATGATGACGGAAATAATAATGATTACGATGACTATGATAATGACGGACATCATAACGACCATGACCATTACTATGACGATGATGATTTTTTTGGCGGCTATGATGACGACTATGATTATAACTATGATGATTACTTTGATTATGATTATGATGATTACTTCGACTATTACTATAATGATAACAGCGATGATGACCGCTATTACACGCTCCATAATGAGATCAGGAGCGACCTGTCCTATTCGGTAAAAATGGAAGACTTCGAGTATGATACCACATATAAGAATGTGGATATCCGGGTTACTTATCCGGTCGTTGAAGGCAAGGATGTTCCCAATCTGGACAAGATCAACAGTACGATTAAGGACGAAGTTGACTTCATCACGGAGTATTTCGAAGATGAGTATCAGGATTATATGAGTGATGACAGCGACTATTTCATCGGGGTTTCAGAGGGGTACGTGGCCTATATGGATGAAGAGAAGCTGAGCATTGCATTCAATGAAAGAATATCCAGCGATTATTTCAGTGACGTGTTTCTGTACAGTATCAACATTGATATGGAGAATGGGATCATTTTGGATAATGAGAGTCTCTTAAGTATTGATGACGATTTCTCGGTGGATTTCAGGAAACGAAGTGAGATCCAGAACAGTGAGGCAAGTACCAGCTATCTGTCGATGATGACCGATCAGGAGATTACGAAGCGTTTTAAGTCATCAGATATTATCGTCTTCTATACACCTATGGGGATGGAGATCGGGTTCAATTTCGATGAGGGATGGGTGACGGTCACCTATGAGGATTATGAGAAGTATCTGAAAGTATTTTAGCTGTATTAACATTCGGATACCGGGTATTTGCGGTATGTGGTGTTTTGAAGGAATTTCATATGAAAAAGAGTTATGCCTGAGCCGGATGGTTTGGGCATTTTTCTTATTATAGCAGTTTTGTATATAAAAATGAGAGGCATGAATAGTTTTATTTGCTCATGGCATGAATTTGATATTTTATAGATAAATCTGATATATGTGATCACATAAAACAGGTAGAATAAACAAATAATCGGATCATATAAGAACGGGTTTATCACAAACGAATCACATATAAGGAGGGAGGTAAATAACGTATTGTAGATTCCGTAAGTGCAAGACAACATATGATCAAATAATAGAAGGAGGAAGCAATGAAAAAGAAAGTAAACATTTTGATACATAGTATAATTCTGATATTCATACTGGCGTTATTTGTGGGCAATTCTGCCGTCCGTGCAGAAGATGAAGTTAAGATCAACCACACAAAATATACAGTGAATATCGGGGATGAAGACAATGTGCTTCAACTTAAGATGGAAAACCTGGGAGATAAGAAACCGAGATGGGTCTCCTATAATGTGAATGTGGCGACCGTTGATCAGGACGGATACGTAACGCCGCTCAGAAAAGGAACGGCCATCATTTCATCCGGTATCGGTTTCCCGCGTAAGACTTGTGTCGTTACGGTGGTGGATCCCAGTGTGGAATTGAATAAGTCAGCGGTTACGCTCTATCGTTCGGAGAGTGGGACTGCGTCGGGCAATAAGGTCACGCTGACGGCGAAAGTGAGCGGAGCTACGAGGAATGCAACGGACATTGTATGGAGCAGCAGCAATGAAGAAGTTGCCAAGGTAGTGAAGGACACCAGAGGCAGGGGCGTAGTTACTTCCACGGATGAGGCAGGAGAGGCAGTTATAACCGCCAGGGTAAACGGCAGGACCGCATCCTGTAATGTGACCGTTCTGAATACCGCCCTCGAATTGAATACCTATAATATGCAGCTCAGCACGAGAGGGGCGGGAAGCTCCATCAGACTGGTGCCCACAGTTGTAGGACCCAGGCGGTCTGTTACATGGACCAGTTCTGACAGAAAGATCGCCACGGTAAGCGGCGGCAAGGTGACCGGTAAGAAAGAAGGTACCGTGATCGTGACTGCGAAGGCGAACGGTGTAGAGGCAGCCTGTACTGTAACCGTGAAGCCGGGACAGATTTCAATTAATAGAGAGACGGAACTGCTCTATGTGACAATGGACGGCTCCGAAGTGACAGCAGCAGAGACGAAAGAACTGAAAACAAACGTGACAAACGGTGATACCATAACATGGTCTTCCAGTAATGAAAGCGTCGTTAAGGTGGAAGAAAAAAATAGAGGTAAGGCTAAGATCACCGCTGTCGGCAAGGGAGATGCAGTCATTATTGCAACTTGCAATGGAAATACAGATACCTGTAAGGTAAAGGTAGCGGAAACGAAAACGTACATAGATGAGGATGACGTTAACTTGAAAACCAAGGGAACGGCAAGAAGCTATACCCTCAATTATCATGTAGAAGGACGCAATAAGGCGATATGGACAAGTTCCGATACGAAAGTAGTATCTGTGAGCAGAGGAAAACTTGTCGGTAAGAAAGCAGGAACTGCAACCGTTACCGTGAAGGCGAACGGCGTTGAGGATAAAGTGCGTGTTACCGTAACAGATATGGCAACCATTTCGCTGGATCAGAAAGAGTATACCCTGTATACAACAGGAAAAGGCAATACCGTGACATTAAAGGCGACAGTAGACGGAGCAAACAAGAAAGTAACATGGGCCAGCAATGCCTCGAAGATCGCAGCGGTAGATGCGAAAGGTAAGGTAACGGCTAAGGCTGGTGGACGGGCACTCATTACGGCTACAGCCAATGGCGTGACCGCGAAGTGCTGGGTCAATGTCATAGTACCTAAGATCATTCTGGATAAGAATGAATTGACTATCGGTATTAATCCGGAGGAACCGGTGAATCTGTGTGAGGAAACTTCCATGGAGATCATAGGTGAAAGTCAGGCTGTTACATATACATCTTCTGATGCCAAGACGTTAGCAGTGAATAAAAATGGTTATTTGGCTCCTAAGAAAGCAGGTAAGGCGGAGATTACGATCAAGGCAAACGGCGTAGAGAGCAAATGCAGGGTGACCGTGTCGGAGTGTAAAACACACATTTGGGTTATTGATGCAGACGATGAAGGTAATAGACCTGCTACCTGTGAAGAGAGCGGACTGTCTGTCGAAAAATGTAGCGAATGCCAGGGTAAGAGGCAGAATGTTACGAATCCGTTAGGGCATGACTTCGGAGCATGGACCGTGGTTTCCAAGCCAACAGAGACCGAAGTAGGTCTGGAAAAACAGGTATGTACAAGATGTAACGAAGAGAATACGAGAATAATTCCCGCTAAGAATAAGGGTGAAGTGGTGTCCGGCTATAAATTAGTGTGGGAAGATGATTTCAACGGAGATGAGTTGAATAGAGACGACTGGAACGTGGAACTGCATGATCCGGGCTGGGTTAATGCAGAATTACAGGCGTATGTGGATACTACGGATAATATCTCTGTAAAAGATGGTAATCTTGTTATTCAGGCAATAAAGAAGCAAGTGGAGGATGAGGAGGGGAACCCCAAAGTTGATGAAGACGGTAAGCCTGTTTATGAATATACATCCGGAAGAATCAACACGCAGAAAAAGCATGATTATACGTACGGAAAATTTGAGGTAAGGGCGAAAGTACCCAGCGGCAAGGGATTCCTGCCGGCATTTTGGATGATGCCCACCGATGAGAATTATTATGGTCAGTGGCCTAAGTGCGGTGAGATCGATGTGATGGAAGTGATGGGACAAGATACCAAAAAAGCGTACAGTACGCTGCATTTTGGCGAACCTCATACACAGCAACAGGGAACATATACATTGTCAAAGGGTGATTTCTCAAAGGAATTCCATGTATATGCATGTGAATGGGATCCGGACGAATTCAGATTCTATGTAGACGGCAATCTGTTCTATACGGTAAATGACTGGTTTACCCAGAAGCCCGGATTCGGAAAGGTAGCATATCCCGCTCCTTACGATCAGCCGTTCTACATGATCTTGAATCTGGCTGTAGGCGGAAGCTGGGTAGGATATCCGGATGCGAATACGAAGTTTGGCGACAATGCACAGCTTGTAGTGGACTATGTCAGAGTATATCAGAAGGATAACTATGATACTAATGTAGAGAAACCGGATAAGGAAGTATATCTCAGAGAGCCGGACGAAAGTGGAAATTATATCATTAACGGTGATTTCGCGAAGAACGAAAAGATGCCCAATGGCGCAAACTGGAAGCTGCTTCTGGCAGGAGAAGGAAAAGCTACGGCGACAATCAAAAATAAAGAGCTGCAGATTACAACAACGAATGCAGGAGAGCTCAATTACAGCGTACAGATCGTACAGGCTGATCTGCCCATTGAGAAGGGCTGGCAATATAAGCTGTCCTATGACGCTCGTGCGGATGAAGCGCGGACGATGATTACTGATATCAGTGCACCCGACAGAGGATATATCAGATATCTGGAGGATAAAACTGATGAATTGACTACGGAGAAGAAGCATTTTGAGCATACATTTGATATGAAATCAGATAGCGATGCAAACGGAAGAGTAGAATTCAATCTGGGTAATCAGGGCTCTAACGCGAAAGTTTATATCACCAATGTCAGATTGGAAAAGGTGGAAGAAGCAGAAGATGTGAAAGACATTCTGCCGGACGGCAACTATGTATATAACGGCTCCTTCGATGAAGGTAATGAAGATGGCAGATTACGACTTGCATACTGGGATTGGGATATTGACAAGTGCGAAGGCGCAAGCGTATCCGTTACGAGTGACGCTAAGCGTGAACTGAAAGTCGTAGTGCCTGATACGGTATCGGCGCTTGACGATGTAGTAGTTTATCAGAAGCCTATTGCAATCAAGGGCGGCAAGGAGTATGTTCTGAGCTTTGATGCTTATGCGGATCAGGCGAAGACAATAAATGCTACCGTAGCAGGGCAGACATTTGTAAGTGAGCTGACTGCGACAAAGACAGAGTACAGGTATCCGTTTGAAACCGTAGCAGATCTGAGCGGTAGCGAGCTTCGTTTCCTGCTTGGAACAGCTGGCACCACATATATTGATAATGTCAGCATTAGGGAAGACGGAATGATCGTAAACGGTGATTTCTCCAGTGGCTTGACAGGATTTGAAGTATATGTGAATGACGGGGCAAAGGTGTCCGGTTACACGGTAGACAGCATGGAGGAGGAAAATGCTTTCTCGATCGATATTACAGATACCGGGAAGGAAGATTATTACATTCAGCTGAAACAGAACAATATCAAGCTGGAAAAGGATCATTGGTATGAGATCGGTTTCGATGCGAAATCTACTCTGGATAGAGAAATCATGTATGCATTGCAGAGA